>CACAZG010000052.1 GCA_902536975.1 uncultured Pelagibacteraceae bacterium | reverse complement strand
TCTATGATAAAAAGAACTAGTAATTTAGATAAAAATAAAACTATCAATAGAAGACTTTTTATTCTTGGGTCAGCCAAAGTTGGCTTATTAGGATTAATAACTTCAAGATTATATAATCTTCAGATATCTGAAAAAAAAAAATATGAAATTTTGTCTGATAAAAATAGGTTTAGAGAATGGAAAACACCACCAAAACGTGGGGTAATTACAGATTTTTACAACAATATAATTGCAGACAATAAAAGAGTTTATCAAGTGTATTTGTCTTTAGATGAAACAAAAGATTTTAATAGTTCTATATTTAAATTAAAAAATATAATTGGATTAAGTGATGATGAACTAAGTAAAATTTATGAAAAAAAACAAAAAATTAAACCTTGGGATACTATCATTGTATCTGAAAATTTATCTTGGGAAAAATTCTCAAAATTAAATTTGTATCTTCATGAAATCGAAGGAGCTAAGCCAGTTTTATCTACTTCTAGATACTATCCTTACTCAAACGATTTAGTTCATATTATTGGGTATGTGGGAGAAGCAAGTACAGATGATATCACCAAGAATAAAAAAATTGAGGAAAATTTTGTTCCAGGCTTAAAGGTTGGAAAAATAGGAATTGAAAATTCAACTGACCAAATACTAATTGGAAATTACGGTATAAAAAGATATGAAGTAAACTCTTCGGGAAAAAAAATTAAAGAAATCAGCTATAAAAAAGAAACTCAAGGTGAAAATCTTAGAACTACTATTGATTTAGAAGTTCAAAGACTTGCACAAAAACTTCTTGAGAATAAAGCGGGCTCAATTTGTGCTATGGATATTTACAGTGGTGAAATAATTGCACTTGCATCTTCACCAACTTACGATCCAAACAAATTTACATATGGCATAAACAAAAAAGATTGGAATGAGATTAAAAACAACAAATTGAGACCTTTGGTTAATAAATCAATAGCTGGTTTATACTCTCCTGGATCTACAATAAAACCATTGGTTGCTCTCGCAGCTTTAGAGTATGGCATTATAAACCCAAAACTAAAAGTCAAATGTAAGGGACATGATCATCCATACGAATTGTATGGACAAAAATATCATTGTTGGAAAAAAGATGGCCATGGAATAATGAGTTTAAGAAATGCAATTAAGCAATCATGTGATATTTATTTCTACGAAGTAGCAAGATTGCTTGGAGTTGATAGATTATCAATTATTGCAAAAAGATACGGTCTAGGATCAAAAGTATTAGAAGATATATTCCCAGAGGAAAAAAAGGGTCTTGTTCCGTCCACAAAATGGAAAAAACAAGTTCTTGAGCAATCTTGGTATCTTGGAGAGACTGTAATAACAGGAATTGGCCAAGGCTATATACAAACAACACCTCTACAGCTTTGTCTGATGACTGCACAGTTGGCAAATGGTGGATTTAAAATAAAACCAAATATAATTTATAATAACAATTTTAATTACGAAGAAATTTTATCAAAAATTCAATCTGAGAAAATTAAACCCATTGAGACAAATATATTACAAGAACAAAATATAAATCTTTATGAGAAACTATATAAAAATTCTAAAAATATAAAAATTGTTCTTGATGCAATGTATGGATCAACAAATGAGCAATTTGGAACATCATTCAGATCAAGACATAAAGATAAAAAATATAGATATGCTGGAAAAACAGGAACCTCTCAGGTAAGAAGAATTACAGAAAAGGACAGAGAACTAGATCTAGATACATCTGAAATTGAGTATAAAAATAGAGATCATGCATTATTCATAGCATTTGCTCCTTATGATAAACCAAAATATGCAATTAGTGTTTTGGTTGAGCACGGTGGATCTGGAAGTAAAGCCGCAGCACCTTTGGCTAATAAGTTGATAAAAAAAATAATTGATAGAGATGAACTAAGAGAGCTCAAAAGAAAGGAGCTTAAGATTATCTAATGATTTCCTCGACATTAAACTCATCAAATTATTCTTTTATTGATAAATTAAAGTCTGTTGATTATTTTTTAATTTTATTAATCTTATT
>CACAZG010000051.1 GCA_902536975.1 uncultured Pelagibacteraceae bacterium | reverse complement strand
TTTTTCCCGCTATGCTATAAGCTGATTTTGAGTTAGCCATCTTAAACTAAAGTTCTTCCTTTACCTGTGATTTTTTTATCTTTTTGATCTTTGGGGCCTAGTAACATTTGATTATGTGGTTTTCCTGATGGTATCATAGGAAAGCAATTTTCTTGTTTGTCTACAAGACAATCAAATATTACCGGTCTATCAGTATTTAACATTTCAATAATCTTGTCATCTAATTCCTCTGGTGTTTTAGCTCGAATTCCAACACATCCATAAGCTTCAGCCATTTTAACAAAATCTGGTAACGCTGCTGTATAACTCTCTGAATAATTTTTGTCATGTAATAGCTCTTGCCATTGCCTTACCATGCCCATGTACTCATTATTTAAAATAAATATTTTTATTGGTAGATTATATTGGACTGCTGTAGACATTTCTTGCATAGTCATTAAAACTGAGGCTTCACCAGCAATATCAACAACTAATTTTTTAGGATGTGCTATTTGAACTCCTACTGCAGCAGGCAAACCATATCCCATTGTTCCAAGACCACCTGATGTCATCCATCTATTTGGTTTACTAAATTTATAATGTTGGGCAGCCCACATTTGATGTTGACCAACCTCAGTTGTAATATAGGCATCTCTATCTTTTGTAAGTTCATATAATCTTTCAATGGCATATTGTGGTTTAATTGTCTCTTCGCTACCAATGTAATCTAAAGAACGTTTAGATCTCCACTTTTGAATTTTTTCCCACCAATTTGATATTTGATGTTTATTTGATTTAGAAAAATTCTTTTTTGATTTTTTTAAAGTTTTTAGTGTAGATGTTAAAACTGATTTAATATCTCCAACTATTGGTAAGTCCACCTTTACATTTTTATTTATAGATGATGGATCAATATCTATATGAACTTTTTTTGATTTAGGTGAGAACTCATCAATCTTACCAGTTATCCTATCATCAAATCTTGCTCCAATATTTATCATAAGGTCACAACTGTACATTGCATTGTTAGCTTCATAGGTACCATGCATTCCTAACATTCCTAAAAACTGATTATCATTAGCAGGAAAACAACCCAGACCCTGTAAAGTTGAGGTTATAGGAAATCCAGTTGCGTAAACAAGTTCTCTTAAAAGTTCACTAGCCTTTGGTCCTGAATTAACTACTCCACCCCCTGTATAAAATATTGGTTTTTTTGCCTTACTAATTAATCCAATTAAGTCATCAATATTTTTTTGAGAAAAATTATCATGAGATTTACCATTTAATTTTTTAACTTTTTGATAATTTTTATATTTTGTCTTTTGGAATTGTATATCCTTTGGAATATCAACTAATACTGGCCCTGGTCTTCCTGTAGTTGCTACTTCAAAAGCTTTGTGCATTATCTCTGCCAGATCATTTATATCTTTCACTAACCAGTTATGTTTAGTGCAAGGTCTAGTAATTCCTGTTGTATCACACTCTTGAAATGCATCAGTTCCGATTAAATGAGTTGGAACTTGTCCTGTGATACAAACTAATGGGACTGAGTCCATGTAAGCATCTGTTAGAGCAGTAACTGCATTTGTAGCCCCAGGTCCTGATGTTACTAATAGTACTCCAGGTTTTCCTGATGATCTTGCGTAACCTTCGGCTGCATGTCCTGCACCTTGCTCATGTCTTACTAAAATATGTTTTATAGAATTAAAATTTTTTAACTCATCATAAATTGGAAGTACTGCTCCTCCAGGATATCCAAAAATATGACTAACGTTTTGATCTTCTAAACATTTAAATACAATTTCAGCTCCCGAATATAATTTTGGCATTCAGACAATCTAGCTGAAGTTGTGCTCATTGGTCAAGTTATAGTAGAGATAAATTATAATTTTTTTATAAATTTTGAGAGCTCTTTAGGATCAAATTTTTGCCAATCATTCATTTGACCTCTAGACCAAGTTCTCTGTCTTTTAGCGTATTGTCTTGTTTTTATTACAATATTTAGTTTCATTTCTTTCAATGAAGTTTTTTTATCAATAAAATCTTTTATCTCTCTGATGCCAATAACTTTATAAAGATTATTATCACTCT
>CACAZG010000050.1 GCA_902536975.1 uncultured Pelagibacteraceae bacterium | reverse complement strand
TTTGAAACCTCATCTTCTCTTGGGTTTGGAGATATATCAAAAAATAAATCGGATTTTACATCAGAACTTTTTAAATAATTTTGTAAATTAATTATAAATGGTAATTTTGTGCTACCTTTATCTGTAACAATTAAAGGGTTTTTAATATTTAAATTATTACAGATACCACCTATTTCTTTCAATCTACCTGGACCGTATGCAATATTAGTCGGAAACGTCCAATCTTGATTGGATAGAATATCAGTTTCGTTAAGTTTAAAACTTTGCATTTCTTTTATAAAGTATACAATTTTAAAAAATTATAAATGAATATTTCTTCAGAAAAAACAGATTTAAAAAAAACATATTTAGCGATATTTACCATGCTCTTAGCAATACTATGTGTGGATATGTATATGGTTGTAATAAAGTTTTTGGGTAATGAATATACTGTAATTCAGTTAGCAGTATTCAGAAATATTGCGGGGGTAATCCCTTTATTTATACTTATTTTATTTACTAAAGAGCACATTTCAGTTTTTAGGAACCTAAACAATAAATTCATTATCTTAAGCTTTTTTAGAGGTTTGGCTTTCTTATCAATGAATATATTTATATTTATTTCTGTTATTAACTTAGAATTTGCTACTGCTATGGTTCTTACATTTTCTTCACCATTTTTCATTGTAATTTTATCGATAATTTTTTTAAAGGATAAAGTTGGTATTTATAGATGGTCTGCAATTTTTATAGGTTTTTTTGGCGTTGTTTTAATTGTTCAGCCAGGAAGTGATATATTTAGTTTTTACTCAATATTTCCAATTCTAACTGCTATTGCTTGGGCATTAAGTGTGATAATCTTAAAATTTATACCGGATGGTCACTCAACAGCAAAAATTCAATTATACACTTTAATATTTAATGTAATTGGTGGTGTTGTACTGTTTTTATTAACTACCGGACATGTAGAAATAAAAAGTACCCAAGATTTTTTTCTTATGACATTGACTGGTATTCTTGGAGGTACTGCAGCAATACTTTTTATCTATTCTTATAGATTAATCTCTGCAAGTAAGATGGCTTCGTTTGAATATTTTGGTATTCCTTCATCATTTGTTTTAGGTTGGTTATTTTTTAATGAGGCTCCTTGGGAACAATTATTTCCAGGAGTTTTCGTAATTGTGTTTGCTGGAATGATTATAATTTGGAGAGATAAAGTAAAACAAAAAAAAACTAAGGTGAGTAGAGAAATTAACTAGCAGATTTCATTGATTTCATAACTATTGCTCTATCAATTTCACCAATAAGCTCACCTGTCTCACTATTAACCACTGGAAATTTCTGATCTGTATCTACAAGCTTATCAATTAAAGTTTCTATTTTTGAATTGTGAGGAATATTATTTGATCCGTTTTCAAACATTTTTTTTGTATCGTCACAACATTCTTCCCTCATTACTTTGCTTGCACTAAGGACTTTGTATTTTGGCACATCTTCGCAAAAATCTTTTACATATTGATCTTTGGGGTTAGCAACTATTTCCTCTGGTGTCCCTACTTGAGAAACTTCTCCATCTTTCATAATTGCAATATGATAACCCATTTTAATTGCCTCTAAGAAATCATGAGTAATAAATACCATAGTCTTCTGTAACTTTTCTTGAATCTTTAAAAGTTCATCCTGCATTTCTCTTCTAATTAATGGATCTAATGCTGAAAAGGGTTCATCAAAAATTAAAATTTCTGGATCTACAGCTAATGCACGAGCTAAACCCACCCTTTGTTGCATTCCTCCTGATAGTTCTCTTGGATAATTATTGTGCCAACCTTCTAAACCAACCATTTTTAAAACTTCCATTGATTTTTCTACTCTATCATTTTTTTTATTTCCTCTAATCTCTAAACCATATCCAATATTCTCCACAACTGTTCTATGTGGAAATAAACCAAAATGTTGAAAAACCATGCTCATTTTATTTCTTCTTAAATCTAATAATTCTTTTCCGCTCATTTTCGTTACGTCAACATCATCCATTTTTACTGTTCCAGACGTTGGTTCAATTAATCTTGAAATACATCTAACTAAGGTTGATTTTCCGCTTCCCGATAAACCCATTACAACAAATGTCTCACCTTTCTCAATTGAAAAGCTAACATCTTTTACTGCAACCACATGTCCGGTTTTTTCTTGAACTTCTTTTATTGATAAACTTTTATCTAAATCTTTA
>CACAZG010000049.1 GCA_902536975.1 uncultured Pelagibacteraceae bacterium | reverse complement strand
GAACTGAATTTGATTTGTTTGATAATTTAGCTTTATGAAGGCATTTGTACAAAAATTCAGATGATCTATCACCTGTAAAAACTCTTCCAGTCCTATTGCCACCATGAGCAGCAGGGGCTAAACCAACTAATAAAATTCTTGCTTTTCGGTCACCAAAACCTGTTATTGGTTTTCCCCAATATTTCTCATTTATATATTGTTTTCTTTTATCTTTTGCTACCTGAGCTCTAAAGTTTACAAGTCTTGGACATTTCTTACAATTTATTATTGAGTTTTCAAGTTTTTTAAAACTTTTTTTCATAAATATTAATTTTTAATCAATGAGTCTTATACTATAATTATTTAAAATTATGAATGTAGGTTTTATTGGTGTTGGCTATATGGGTTATGGAATAGCCAAAAATATTTTAAAAAAGGGAAACAGTTTATTTGTTATTGCAAATAAAAAAAGAGCACCTATTGATAAGATTGTAAGTGATGGAGCAAAAGAGGTTAAAAGCTACAATGAGTTATGTGAAAAGAATTTAGATGCCTTATTTCTTTGTGTAACAAATACACCAATAGCTATAAGTATTGCAGAAAAATTATCTAATTTGTTAAAAGATGGCACATTAATTGTTGACGTTACAACACATAACCAAAATGGATCAATTAAAATGGAACAAATTTTTGCAAAACAAAAAATTAGTTATGTTGAATGTCCTGTGATGGGAGGACCTGTTCAAGCAGAGGAAGGTGTTTGTGGAGGAATTGTTGGGGCCTCCGATGAAAATTTTAAAAAGGCAGAGGTCTATTTAAAAACTTTTTGTAAAGATTATTTCCATTTTGGTGAAGTAGGTAAGGGAGCAAAGTCAAAATTATTAAATAACTTTTTATCTCTCGGTACTGCAACAAATGTTATAGAATTCATCAAGAGCGCAAAAAAATTGGATATTGATTTGGAAAAACTTTTTGCAGTAGCAAAATTAGGATCTGGAAACTCAACAGCCTTAAATAGAATTTTTGATAATGTCCTTAAGGACGATTATACTGGATTTAAATTTTCAACTTCCAACACTTTAAAAGATCTTACCTATATACATGAAATGCTCAAAGATTCAGGCAATGCAGAAAAATTAGCTGATGTAAAAAAGTCTATTTACAAAAAAGCAGTAGATGACGGTAATGGAGATCTCTTCATAAGCGAACTAATACAAAAAGATTAATTATTCATTTTTTTTATCAGCAAATACAATAGCTATAAGCAATAATGCTGTCCAAAACATTGCTGCTAAACTTTTGATAGCACTCGTTTCAGCACCCCATAAATCAAAAACAAATGCTCCAATAAGAATTCCAATTATATAAATTATTACTACTAATCTAGTCTGAGTCATTTAGTTGTTTCTTTTTAAATAGTGACATTCCATTATTTTTTTTATGTTCATAAGATTCTTTGAAACTTTCCAACTGCCATCCTTGCATCCTCTTTTGAATATCTTCTAAATTTTGTTTTTTCCACTCATCACTTGTATTTTGGTCTTTCCAAATCTTCTTTTCATAATTTTCTCTTCCACAGCCATAGCAATATCCAGTTACAGGATCCATTTTGCAAATACTTATACAAGGCGAAATTATCATTTTTTTTATATATATGTATCTTTTTACACTATTATTCTGATTGGACAAATTAGATCAATACTATATAAAACACCATAAATTTGGGCGAGTGGCGGAATTGGTAGACGCGTTGGTCTTAGGAACCAATAGTGCAAGCTGTGAAGGTTCGAGTCCTTTCTCGCCTACCATAAAAAAAATATGAAAGTAACAGTAGAAAATAAAAAAGGTTTAGAAAAAGATCTTAAAGTATTCATAGACAAAAAAACTATCTCAGGCTTTATGGATGAGAAATATGAAGAAATAAGAAAGGATGTTGTAATAAAGGGTTTCAGACCTGGTAAAGTGCCTACTGAAATATTAAAAAGACAATTTGGTAAAGCTGTTTATGGTGAAGTAATTGATAAGTTGCTAAAAGATACAACAACAAAAGCTTTAGAAGAAAATAAGATCAAACCCGCCGGACAACCTAAAATAGATTTAAAGTCTTTTGGTGAAGGTAAAGATTTAGAATACATTATTTCAGTTACCGAACTACCCAAAGTTTCTGCTAAAGGATTAAGCTCAATCAAAGTAATTGAGTATGTTGTAAAAATTGATCCAAAAGAAACAGATAAAAGAATTAGTGAAATTGCAAAAAGTCAAAATAATTTTAAAGATGCAGAGGCAACTTATAGCTCAAAATTGAATGATCTTGTAATTTTTGAT
>CACAZG010000048.1 GCA_902536975.1 uncultured Pelagibacteraceae bacterium | reverse complement strand
AGGGATCCCTAGCAAAAGTAAATCTAGAAAACAAATTATGTTTCAGTTAAATCCATCAAAAAAATGGTCTTATTCAAAAAATTTACATGAATTACAAAATCGTAGAGAACCTAAATTTCCGATTTTCTACTCAAGATCAAAATATTTTTTCTTTTAATATGAATTATATTTATATTTATGCTTTTTTGACGATTATTAATATATTTATAATTTATAAATTTAATTTTATTTCAAAAATTTATAATTTATATGATTTTCCTAATGAAAAAAGGAAAGATCAATCTAAACCAATCCCACTAATTGGTGGGTTAATAATACTAATAAATTTTTTGGTTTTTTCATTTATAGATTTATATCTTAATAAAGAATTTTTTAATTCAATAAAAATTTTCGGAAATATAAATATTTTGATATTTTATGTTTCACTAATCTTTTTTTATATTGTTGGATATGTTGACGATAAGTTAGACTTAAGTCCACTAAGTAAAATTTTATCCTCAATAATAATTTTATACATTTTTTTTTCCTCAAATAACGACTTGGTAATCAACAATCTTAATTTTATATCTCTATCAAAAAATATTGATCTATTTTCTTTTTCTTTCCCTTTTACTATATTGTGCATTATAGTTTTAATTAACGCCCTAAATATGATGGATGGTATGAATCTTTTATCAGCGTCATTCTTTATATTTATATTTATATTTTTTATATTCTTGAATTTTTCAATATATGCATCTTTCACATTTTTAATTTCAATATTATTTTTTATAACTTTAAATTACAAAGGAAGAGCATTTTTAGGTGATAATGGAGTATTCATTTTAGGTTTTGTTGTATCTGTAATGTTAATTGCATTTTATGAGAAACGTGAATTAAATGCTGAATATATTATTTTATTACTATTTTTACCAATTATAGATTTTATAAGACTTGCTTTTGTAAGAATTAGAAATGGGTCAAGCCCTTTTTTAGCTGATACTAATCACTTTCATCATGTCTTAAAAAATAAATTTGGTTACAAAAAAACGGTAATTATATTCAATTCTTTTTTTTATTTACCATCTATTTTAGTTTTTTTCTTTAAGTTTAATGTGTTGTTCACAATATTTTTGCTATTAACCATTTATTTTAGTCTGATAATCTTTATAAAAAAACTATAATTAAAATAGTTTATTATATTTATTAAACATGGTTTTTGAACTAAAAAAGGTTTTAATAGAGTATCTTGAGTTAATACTCAATTGTTTCTGAACAGTTTTGCTTTCTTTTATAACTTTAATTTTCTGGAAAATTTTTTCATTTTTGTTTTTAACCAAAATCATATTTGGCTTTCTATCATTAAACTTTAAAAGATTTATATTTCCTTCAATTTTAGAAGCAACCACAGGCAGTCCAAATGATAAAGCTTGAAGTATAGACGTGCTTGAAGTTTCTCCCTCACTAATATGTAAGTATAAATCTAATTTATCATACCACTTTAATAAATTTGAAGTATTTAAATTTCCTTCGAATTTTACACAATCGTTAACTTTTAGCATATTTGTCTTTTTAATGTATTTTTTCAGAGTTGGTCCACTTCCAGCTAGTGAAAGTTTAATTTTATTTTTTCTAAAATAAAAAATATTTTTCGAAATTATATTTAACAAAATGTCTTGTTTTTTTTCTTTTACAAATCTGGCAGCCATTCCTAATAAAAAGTGATTTCTAGCCTTTTTCATTTTTTTTTGAAATTTGTGAGTATTTATTCCATTGTTAATTATGTTGAATTTAATTCCAAAAATGTTGCATAATTTTATGAGAATATTTTTTTTTGGTCTTTTTGAAACCAGAACTACATTGTCACTTAATTTTGAGTTAATTATAAAAGAAACCCAATCAATTAATCTTTTTGTTTCATCTGGTGTGTGATGAACATAAATTAATTTTACTTTGTAAAATAGTTTATAAATAAAATATGGAAAAATATGTTTGTCATGAATAATGATAACATTAAACTTCTCAGACTTAAGAAACCTCAATAATGAAAAAAAAATATTTTTTTTAAAATATTTAAAAGAAATATCATTTTTGACACAATCAATTTTATGAGATTGGAGCAGCTTTTCTATTCCACCAAATAAAAAATGAAATTCAATTTTTTTTTTTGATTGTCTTGCACCATCAACTAACGAAAATGCAACAGCACTAACGCCTCCCAGACCTGAGTAAACACATTGAAGTATTTTCACTTTAGTTTAACTATCATTAAATTTATTTTTAATTTTATTCCATATTATTGGAGCCGCATCTAATTTACCACATAATACGTTAATTATTTTTTTGTTAATTGATACCATTGCTAATCTTTTAT
>CACAZG010000047.1 GCA_902536975.1 uncultured Pelagibacteraceae bacterium | reverse complement strand
GTAGCAACTATAAAAAAATTAAATACTTATTTTAGAGAAAGTTTAGTAATTGAGTTGAATTGGAAAGAAACCATTGAATATGAAACTGTTGAAAATAATTTTGGATTATCAGAAAAAATATCTATTTTAAGCTTATTGAAAAAATACTTTTCTAAAAGAATTAGACTTTTATTTAACGTTAAGAGAAATTAGTTTTTCTTTTTAAAGTCTATACCGTTTTCTTCGAAGAGCTTCGCTAACTCTCCATTTTCATACATTTCTTTTACAATATCACACCCGCCAATAAATTCTTTTTTAACATATAGTTGAGGAATAGTCGGCCAATCACTAAAAACTTTTATACCATCTCTTAAATTTTGATCAGCGAGCACATTTACACCTTTAAAATTAACTTCAAGTATTTTTAAAATATTTGTAACAGCCATCGAGAAACCACACTGAGGTGCATCTGGTGTACCTTTCATAAATAGACATACTTCATTATTATCAATTTCGTTATTTATTAGGTCTTTTGTTTGATCGTCCATTTAGTTCTCCTTTGTTTTAACAGCTAAAGCGTGCAATTCATTTCCCATCTTGCCTTTTAAAGAATTGTATACCATCTTGTGTTGTTGAATTTTACTTTTTCCTGCAAATTGCGACGAAATTACTGTAGCTGAATAATGGTTTCCATCACCAGCAAGATCTTGTATCTCTATCTTTGCATCAGGTAATGCCTCTTTAATTAAATTTTCTATTTCTTTTAAATCCATTGCCATTAGCTAACCATATATTCCTTTAACCATTTTTTATAGCTTTGTTTGATATCGTCAATTGATATTTTTAGATCATTTCCATATGTAATCTGATTACTTTCAATTACTCCTAGTTTATCAAAATGAATTGAGTCTTTTTTTAACATATTTTCAACATTTTCTAAATTTTCAGGCTTAATTTCTATAATATATCTTCCCTGATCTTCACCAAAAAAATATTCAAATTTATTAACTAAACCATCAATAGGATATAATTTTATACCTTTATTTCCCTTTATACTCATTTTTGAAATTGCAGTTAAAATACCACCTAAAGATACATCATGGCAGGTTTCAATTAAATTTCCCTTAATCAAATTTAAAACGCACATCCCATTTTGTTTTTCATTAAATAAATTTATTTCTGGAGGTGGTCCTTTAAATTCAGATAATATATTTCTGGCGAATACAGATTGATTTAAATGACCTTCAGTTTTACCAATAGTATAAAGATAATTTCCATCATTTTTTAATTCCATTGTTATCATTTTTTTATAGTCTGAAATTAACCCTATACCACCAATTGATGGAGTGGGTTTTATTCCTTTATCTTTTGTTTCGTTATAAAAAGATACATTGCCTGAAACAACGGGATAATTAAGATATTTAGAAGCTTCTGAGATGCCTTCAACACATTCAACAAACTCTCCCATATTTTTTTCTTTTTCAGGATTCCCAAAATTAAGACAATTTTTAGAAAA
Source organism: uncultured Pelagibacteraceae bacterium (assembly GCA_902536975.1). Classification (GTDB taxonomy): domain Bacteria; phylum Pseudomonadota; class Alphaproteobacteria; order Pelagibacterales; family Pelagibacteraceae; genus Pelagibacter. Next base: position 919 of record CACAZG010000047.1, on the reverse strand, counting down.
TTTATTTTTTTTCAATTAGTTCTCAAATCTTAATGATTTTTCAATTGTATCACCATCTAATGTCTTGACTTTAGAAATATAATTTTTATCATTTCTAATATTATCATTATTCTTTCCAGCTAAGTGTATAATTCCTATTTCATGATTTGGTAAATATGGTTCAACAAAGGTATTTTGCTTTTTGTCAAATCTTAATGCTTCAATAAGTGTCCAATTACAATATGCTGGTAGAATTTCTACTCCTAAATTGTCTGAATGTATCGTAATATTCATCGCTATTTGCTCTGATCCCCAAATCTTTCCTGACAACAATGCTTTTCTTAAATTTTTTTGCCAAACTGCCCAGTGTGGAGCATTTTCCTCTAAGCAAAATAATCCTATATTCAAATGAGGTTTGAGAGCAACTTCTCTTGAAATTTTTTCTGAAAAACCAGACGATTTAGCATGTTTATAGTTTTGAGATTTTATCCTTGCAAAACTTCCAAATACCCATTCAGCTCTTAAAACTCTACCATAAGATCTATCAGCGGATGTTGCTATTGCTAATTTTTTATTTTCACATCCTTTGAAATAGAGATCAATTGCATACCAAGAATTTACCCAAGCATCTGCATCAATCCACAAATATTTTTTATATCCAGGAAAATAATTAGGTAAAAATGCTCTTGATACCTGGCTTTTTAACCATTCTCTCCCTTTAACTTTAAAGTTTGGAACTTCAATATCCCATTCGGCTTTTTTAATTTGATATACTTTTTTTTCTAATATTTTAATTTGATTTTCTTTTAAACCAGCATCCATTATGCATATATCTAAATCTTTACTTTGTTTAAATCTGTTTATTGAGTCTATTAGTTCATTTAAAAGATTAAAATAATTAGAATCTGCTAATGAAATAATTGTATTTTCCTTCATTTAC
>CACAZG010000046.1 GCA_902536975.1 uncultured Pelagibacteraceae bacterium | reverse complement strand
TTCATTTACGTTGATTTTTTTAGGTCTTGTTTTTGGTTATTGGGGATTTGGAAAGTTAGTTTTCTATTTAATGACCTTGCAATTCAATATGATAATGACCGAGAATACCCTGGCCGCCGTTCCACTCTTTATATTTATGGGAATTTTGATGGAACAAGCTGGATTAATGGAAAGATTATTTAACGCGGTACAATTAATGCTCTCGAAAACTAGAGGAGCATTGTTTTATGCTGTTATGTTTGTTTCAACTATCTTCGCGGCAGCAACTGGAATTGTAGGAGCATCTGTCACAATTTTGGGAATTATGGCTGGAAAAACTATGATCAGGACAGGATATGACACCAGACTTTCAGCGGGTCTAATTTGTGCTGGAGGTACTTTAGGAATTTTAATTCCTCCAAGCATTATGTTAGTTGTTATGGGTCCTGTATTAGAAATACCAGTTACAGATTTATTCGCAGCAGCAATCATCCCAGGAATTCTTTTAGCATTTTTGTATGCAGCTTACACAACGTTAAGATGTTTTTTAAATCCTAAACTTGGTCCTGTATTACCAACTTCAGAACGACCAAAAAATATGGCTAAGGTTTGGTATGAGTTTTTAATGGGTTTGATTCCTCCTGCAGGTTTAGTTTTCTTTGCCTTAGGAAGTATTTTATTTGGTCTTGCAACACCAACTGAAGGTGCGGGAATGGGAGCTTTTGGAGCAATACTTTTAGCACTGGCATATAAAAAACTTACTTACCACGGTTTGAAAGAAGCTCTATTAAAAACTTTAGAGATAACAGCATTAATTATGTTTTTAGTTGCAGCCTCAAATTTCTTTGGTGCAGTATTTTCAAAATTAGGAACTCCATCTCTATTAACAGACTTCTTATTAAATCTTGATGTAAACAAGTATGTAATTTTAGCAATTATAATGGCTGCAATCTTTCTACTAGGTTGGCCTTTAGAATGGGTTCCAATAGTGTTAATAGTTTTACCAATAGTTCTACCTTTAATTTTAGAATTAGGTTTTAACTTAACATGGTTCGCTATTCTTGTAGCTGTCAATTTACAAACCGCCTGGCTGTCTCCACCTGTAGCTTTATCAGCTTATTTCTTAAAAGGTGTAGTTCCTCAATGGGATTTGAAAGATATCTACTTAGGTATGATGCAATTTATGGTCATTCAATTAATTGGTTTAATATTAATTATTATATTTCCTCAAATAGCATTATGGTTGCCAAGCGTAATGTATCCTAGCCCTTAGCTTTTAAATTGATTTGAGGAATAATAGTTCCTACTAAAATAATTATTAAGGAAGCAAATATATTAATAGACATCGTTGAACCCAAAACTATCCATGACATTGTAGCACCAATAGGACCTGTCAATGGATACATCAAACTAATTCTGCCAATTGGCGCTCTTCTCAAAGCAAAGTTATAAAACAAATAAGCTCCAAAGGTTATAAAAGATAATGTTATCGCTGCAAGAACTGGAGGACTTAAATTTAAATAATTATTATATTTAAAACTACTATCAGGCCACAATATAAAAAGTATTAGAACAGATAAGATTGCTCCAATCATGTATTGAAAAGTATTAACACCCAATTGATTTACTTTGGTTTGCATAAAACGTCTTCCAAGTACTTCATTAATAGAAACACACATCATTCCTAAAAATATAATAAAATCCCCTAAATAATTTCCGCCACCAATTTTCTTTTGTGTTGATAATAAAATTAAAGTTCCAATAATTGTAATAAATGCTCCAATTATTACTTTAATTTCAATTTTTTCTTTTAAAAAAATTCTTGCTACAAAAGGCTGCCAAATAGGAATTGTACTTATTAAAGCAACACCACTTACCGGAGAAGTTAGCAACAGTCCTATATGAAAACTAAGAGTCACCAAAAAAGGATTTAGTAGACCCATTAAAAAAGGAGTTAATCCAATTTTTTTAATAGATAAATCTACTCTCATTAAAAGTGCAAATATTAACATTAAAATAAATGCTAAAGAGAATCGAACTGCCATTAAATCCATTACATAAAATTCTTGTAGTGCTAATTTTACAAATGGGGGTCCAGAGCCAAAGCCTATAACAGCAATGAACATTGAAATGTAACCAATATTACTTTTTAGAAAACTCATTTAATAATAGCTAACTGTTATCACTTTTATAGACATATAAAAATATTAGTTTAGAATCTTTACAGTGAGTCAAAATATAGAATTAAAAAATTTTGAATTAGCTACAGTAAATCCAAGTAATAAAACATGGACTTCGGCAGATTTGTTCTGTTTTTGGGCAAATAGTATTCAAACCATTGCTGGATTTGCTCTCATAGCCTCTTTATATTTAATATATAATTTAAGCTCTTATTTAGTTTTATCTTCCTCAATAGCTGCATCAATTCTTGTATATTTTTTTATTTCTCTGATTGGCCACCCATCCCAAAAACATGGATTACCTTTTCCAGTTATGATGAGAATGTCCATGGGTCTAAACGGTGCTAGATATTT
>CACAZG010000045.1 GCA_902536975.1 uncultured Pelagibacteraceae bacterium | reverse complement strand
TATTTCATGTATATTTAAATCCAGAGAGAAAGGTCTCTGAGAAAGCTTTTGAGGTTCACGGTTATACAGATGAATTTTTGTCTAATAAACAAAAATTTTCTGAAGTTGCTGAAGATTTTTTATCTTTTATTCAGGATAAAAAAATTATAATTCATAACGCTGAGTTTGATATTGGGCATTTAAATAACGAATTATCCCTAATTGGAAAGCCCAAAATAAGTAATTCAAATATAATTGATACTTTAGAACTTGCTAGAAATAAATTCCCAGGTTCTGGGATAAGTCTAGATGCATTGTGTAAAAGATTTAGAATTGATAATTCTAGAAGGAAAAAGCATACTGCCTTGATTGACTGCGAGTTACTTGCAAAAGTTTATATTAATCTTATTGATCAAAAAGAACCTACCTTTGATTTAGCTGAAAATAATGAATCAAAAATTACATTGAATGATAAAAGTGACTATTACAAAAAAATTATTTTGCCAACTGAAAAGGAATTATCAGATCATTCAGAATTTTTAAAAAAAAATTTTAAAAAAAACTATTTCTAATTTAATCGAGCTTTATATAACTCCTCAAAATCTATTTTTTTTCCAAACTTTAAATCAGGAAGACCTGAATTTTTAAGAATTGTCAAAAACTTTTGCTCTAATTCAGGGTATATTTTTGTTTGCAGATCACACAAAATTATTTTTTCTAATTCTTTTTTTTCAATTTTTAAATCTAAAATATCAATTACTGTTGCATATTTAATTTGAAAATAACCTTGAGCTTTTTTTTTGTTTGGATTTGCATAAGTCAAAGTGGTTAATACTTCTACCATTTTTCTTTTTGCTGGTTTAGAGCTTATGTCAACACTCATTCGATATTCTGGCGTGGTGTTTCTAATTGTTATTAAACTTTCAGGACTTGGTATTTCAATTGATAAATCTTGAATATAACTTATTATTATTTTGTATTTATTTTCCATCTTTATCCTCTATATCCTCATACTCACCCTCTATAAAACTTTTTTCACTGGATTTGCTTCTATTTTTTGTAGAATATTTTTTTGAATATTTTCTTAAAATTATTTTTCTTGTAACCGGGAAAACTAACAGAATACCAATAACATCAGTTGCAAACCCTGGTAATATTAATAACAAAGCCGCAAATGCTATTGCTGCCCCAGAAACTATCTCATAAAGAGGTAGTTCATTTTTGATTAATTGAGACATTCCTGATCTTAAAGTGTTAAAACCCTCATATCTTGCATACCAAATACCAAGAATTGCAGTAACAAGTATCAGCAAAATTGTATTTAAAGCTCCTATTTGAGACCCAACTTTTATGAATAAGTAGATTTCAATAAGAGGTATTCCTAAAATAAGAATTAATGCTGTGTTCATTTGTCTATAGTGTAAATTGCAGGTTGAAATTAATCAACATAGTAAATATTATAATCCTATGAGTTATAGTTTTGAATACATTGATATTATATTATTGGCAATGATAGCTGGATTTATTTTCCTTAGATTAAGGGGTATTTTAGGAAAAAAAACAGGCTTTGAGGAGAATATAAACTCCACATTTCCACACGAGGAAGTTCCAGAAAAAAGGTCTACTCCTATTTTGAACGCTGAAACTTTTGACGATGCCGCAAAAAAAGATTTCTTGAATGGTGCTAAGATAGCTTACGAAACTGTAATAACTAGTTTTTCTAAAGGTGATCTAAAATCTATTAGAAATCTTTTAGACAAAAGTGTTTATGATCAATTTGATGAAGCTATTAAAGATAAAAAAGCTAAAAATGTTACCTCTGAAACTACGTTTATTGGTATTAATTCTGCAGAAATAAAAGAGCATTCTCAAAATAAAAATATGCTTGAAGTAAGCGTTGAGTTTGTAAGTGAAATTATTTCATGCATTAAAGATAAAGATAATAAAGTTGTATCTGGGGATTCACAAAAAGTTAAAAAAGTACTCGATACATGGAAATTTACTAAAGATGGTACTTCAAAAAATCCTAATTGGTTAATAGTAGATACACAAGCTTAGTTGATTAAAAAAATATCAGATAAAGATAAACAAGACTGGCAAAAGTTCATAAATAGTTTTGATAAATTAGAAAATAAGGATAAAAAAATAAATTCTTCACCTAAGAGATATATTAAAAAAACCATTGATTTACATGGTTATACTTTAGAGGAGGCTAATCAAAAGATGACTTCTTATATAGAAGAATGTTATGCAAATGGTGTTAATAAAATAAATGTTATTACTGGCAAAGGATTAAGATCTAAAAACTTAGATGATCCATATCAATCTAATAACTTAAGTATTTTAAAGTTTTCAGTGCCTAATTTTATTAAAGGTAGCGATCATTTAATGAGTAAAATTATAAGTATTGATTTTGAGGCTGTTGAAAATCTATCCGTTGGAAATTTTGATATTTATTTAAGAAAAAAAAAATAAGAACTATAAAATAAACTTTGACAGATCTGCGTCCTTAACAAGTTCACCAATATTTTTCTTAATGTAATCTGAATCTATACTGATTTTTTCACCAGCTCTATCTGTTGCTGTAAAACTAATTTCATCTAAAACTCTTTCTATAATAGT
>CACAZG010000044.1 GCA_902536975.1 uncultured Pelagibacteraceae bacterium | reverse complement strand
GCTTATTAATAGTACTGAAACAATAATAAACATAATTGGTACAACTAATTGATAATTTAAGTTTAAAAACTTAAATTCGCTTACACTTAAAATTAATGGCATTAAAACTAGAATGCCACCAGCTGGAGATGGAATTCCTTCAAAAAAATTATCTTTCCAAGAACTTTCTTCATTTGATGAAACATTAAATCTTGCAAGTCTTAGTGCAACGCAAACTACATAAATCAATGAAATTAACCAGCCAACTCTACCTGTTTCTGATAGAGCCCAAAAATACATAATAAATGCCGGGGCAACACCAAAGCTTATTACATCGGTGAGTGAGTCTAGCTCTTTACCCACCTTAGAGGTTCCTTTAATTAATCTTGCAATTCTTCCATCTAGCCCATCAATTATAGCAGCAACTATTACAGCAATAATTGATAACTCAAATTTACCATCAAATGCAAATTTTATTGATGTGAGGCCAATACATACACCAATGAGAGTTAGGATATTTGGTAAAATTATCCTAGTTTTTTTATTTGATACCAATTTAATATTTTTATTTTGTAACTCCATAAAATTATTTTTTAGCAATTAAAGTTTCACCAGCTACAGTTTTTTGATTAACTTTAACTAAGGAATTGTAATTTTCAAAATACATATCTGCCCTACTTCCGAACCTAATCATTCCTATTCTTGAACCTTGCTCGACAAGCTCATCTTTAGAAACCTCGGTTACAATTCTTCTAGCAACCAATCCGGCTATTTGGACTACAATAATTTCTTCTCCATCAGAATTTTTAATTCTATAATAATTTCTCTCATTATCTTCACTTGCTTTATCTAATGATGCATTAAAAAATTTTCCAGGTTTGTAAAGTATTTCTGTTATAGCTCCGGAACAAGGAGATCTATTTACATGGCAGTCAAATACATCCATAAATATGCTTACCTTTTTCATTTTTTTATTTTCTAAGCCAAGTTCTTTAGGGCCATTAGTATCCATTACTTGCAATACAACTCCATCTGCAGGGCTTGTAAGATAGTTATCATCTCCAATAGAAGTTCTTTCAGGGTCTCTAAAAAAATAGTAGCACCAAATAGTTAACACCAAACCTAAAAAACCAAAAAAACCATTTATCAAATAAAGAATTACAGTTGCAATTGCAAAAATGACAATAAACTTGTATCCTTCATTGTGTAATTTTGGAAAAATTTTATTCATAACAATCCTATAATTGATAAATTTGGATTAATATGTATACAAAAAGATTAAATTCAACTACTAAGATATATCTAAAAAATGAGTAAAATTAAGGTTAAAAACCCCATTGTAGAGTTAGACGGTGACGAAATGACAAGGGTTATATGGGACTTTATAAAAAATAAGCTTATCCTTACTTACCTTGATCTAAAAATTGAGTATTACGATTTAGGAATGGAAAGTAGAGATAAAACTGGAGACAAAATCACAATTGACTGTGCTAATGCAATTAAAAAAAACGGTGTTGGCATAAAATGTGCAACTATCACACCAGATGAAGCAAGAGTTAAAGAATTTAATCTAAAAAAAATGTGGAGATCTCCAAATGGAACAATAAGAAATATAATTGGAGGAACTGTTTTTAGAGAGCCTATAATTTGTAAAAATATACCAAAACTTGTACCTTCTTGGACAGATCCATTAATAATTGGAAGACATGCTTTCGGTGATCAATACAGAGCTACAGATTTCACAGTCCCAGGTAAAGGTAAATTAGAAATCAAGTGGACTGCGGAAGATGGAACAGATGAAAGAAAATATGAGGTATTCAATTTTCCAGGTCCTGGAATTGCTTTATCTATGTACAACTTGGATAAATCAATTGAGGACTTTGCAAGATCTTGCTTTAATTATGGATTAATTAAAAAATGGCCAGTGTATTTGTCTACTAAAAATACAATTTTAAAAAGATATGATGGAAGATTTAAAGATATTTTCCAAAAGGTTTTTGAAAAAGAATTTAGAGAAAAATTTGAACAAAACAAAATCACTTATGAACATAGATTAATAGATGATATGGTAGCATGTGCAATGAAATGGCATGGTAAATATATTTGGGCATGTAAAAATTATGATGGAGATGTCCAATCAGATACAGTAGCTCAAGGATATGGGTCTTTAGGTTTGATGACAAGTGTACTACTTGCACCAGATGGTAAAACGATGGAAGCAGAGGCTGCACATGGTACAGTAACAAGACACTTTAGAATGCATCAACAAGGAAAAGAAACTTCAACAAATCCTATTGCCTCAATTTTTGCATGGACAAGAGGCTTAGCTCATAGAGGAAAACTTGACGGAAATGAAGAGTTAATCAAATTCGCTGAAACACTTGAAAAAGTATGTGTTGATTGTGTTGAAGAAGGTTCAATGACTAAGGACTTAGCAATATTAATTGGACCTTCAACTAAATATCTTACAACTAATCAATTTTTAGATACAATTGACGGTAAGTTGAGACAGAAATTAAATTAAAGACTTAATCTTTTCAAAAGCTTCATCAATTTTATCTTTAAATTGACCACCAGCTTGTGCAAAATCTTTTCTTCCACCTCCACCTTTACCTCCAATTATCTCAGAGCCTGATTTTGCAAATACTACAGCATCATATTTATC
>CACAZG010000043.1 GCA_902536975.1 uncultured Pelagibacteraceae bacterium | reverse complement strand
TCACCTTTAGAAATAATATTTTCAATATCTTTTCCAATCTCTGTTTTATTTTTGACCTCATTTCTTAATAAGTCGCCTGTAGAGATTTGAAATAAATTAAACCTATTAACAATATTTTGGGCTTGCGTACCTTTGCCAGCGCCAGGTGGTCCAAATATAATAACATTCACTTGAGGTTATCTTCCGAATTTAGTTTTTTTAATCAATTGTTCGTATTGTGAGCTCATTAATCTTGTTTGAACTTGTGTTACAGTATCAATTGCAACAACTACAACAATAAGTACAGATGCACCTCCCAAATAAAAAGGTATCGGATAATTTGCAATTAAAAATTCTGGCATCAAGCATACCAATGTAAGATATAATGCTCCAATTGTTGTTAGTCTCGTTAAAACGCATTAAAAAAAGAAAAATTCTGGAAAAAAGATCAGATGATAATTTAAATACTATTCTTAAACGGTTTGATACATATATGGAAACTACCAAACCTGTGTTAAATTTTTACTCTAAATATCCAAATTTTTATGAAATTGATGGAAGTCAAGAAATTGATGAAATATCAAGCAAAATAGAGGAAATTCTAACAGTTTAAGACGTTGACTTTAAAAAAACATCTTATATAAAAGGCTAAATTTTATCTCAAAAATATGGCTCGTATTGCAGGTGTAAACATACCACAAAATAAATTAGTTAGAATTGGTTTGACTTATATTTATGGAATTGGTCAAAAAAATTCTAATGATATTTGTAATTCTCTAGAAATACCTAGTACCAAAAGAGTTAATGAGTTAACTGACGATGAAATACTAAAAATTAGAGAATTTATAGATCAGAAACTTACAGTTGAGGGTGATCTGAGGAGAGACACTTCATTAAATATTAAAAGATTAATTGACCTTGCATCTTACAGAGGTTCAAGACATAGAAAAAAGCTTCCTGTAAGAGGTCAAAGAACTAGATGCAATGCAAGAACGAGAAAAGGGAAAGCAATTGCAATTGCTGGAAAAAAATTAACTCCACTCAAAAAATAACATGGCTAAAGAAAAAGTTGATAATAAAGATCAAGTAAAAGAAAATTCTTCAAAATCTAAAAAAAGCTCATATTCAAAAAAGAAAAAGAGCAGAAAAAATATTTTAAATGGAATAGCTTATGTTCAATCAACTTTTAACAATACAATAGTTTCAATAGCTGATACAAGTGGTAATGTAATTTCATGGGCTTCAGCAGGACAAAAAGGTTTTAAAGGATCCAGAAAATCAACTCCCTATGCTGCACAAGTTGCAGCCGATTCTGCGGCAGCAAAAGCATTAGAGGTAGGAATGAAAATTTTATCAGTCGAGGTAAAAGGACCAGGATCAGGAAGAGAAACAGCTTTAAGAGCTTTACAAGCAAGAGGTTTTAAAATTATTTCTATAAAAGATACTACACCAATGCCACACAATGGTTCAAGACCACCAAAAAAAAGGAGAGTTTAAATGGAAACATCTGAAGTAAATATAAAAAATTGGAAATCATTAATTAAACCGCCTAAACTAGAAGTAAATCTTAGTGATGATAAATCGTACGCAAAAATAATTGCAGAACCATTGGAAAAAGGATACGGGCTTACTTTAGGAAACTCATTAAGAAGAATACTTTTATCTTCAATTAGGGGTACAGCAGTTACAGCTATCCAAATTGACGGAGTATTGCATGAATTTACTTCTATAAAAGGTGTTAGAGAAGATGTAACGGATATTGTATTAAACGTGAAATCCTTAGCTTTAAAAAGTAACTCAGAAACTATAAATAAATTAGTATTAGATGCTAAAGGACCTGGAGAAATTAAAGCATCGAATATCACAACATCTGCAGATATTGAGATTTTAAATCCTGATTTGGTAATTTGTAATTTAGATGAAAATACTAATTTTCATATGGAGATGACTGTAAGCAACGGAAAAGGTTATGTTTCAGCAGACATGAACAAGCCTGAAGAACCGCCTCTGGGTCTCATACCTATTGATTCTTTATTTAGTCCTGTAAAAAAAGTTTCATATTCAATTAGTACTGCAAGAGAGGGTAAGGCATTGGATTATGATAAATTGACAATGGAAGTTCAAACAAACGGTTCAATTTCTGCTGAAGATGCGGTGGCATATTCAGCTAGAATTTTTCAGGATCAATTAGGAATGTTTGTGAATTTTGATGAACCACAAGAGGTAATTGTTAGAGAAAAACCAACAGAACCAGAATTTAACAAAAACTTATTGAGAAAAGTAGATGAGTTAGAATTATCTGTAAGATCCATGAATTGTTTAAAAAATGATAATATTATTTATATAGGTGATTTAGTTCAAAAGTCAGAGGGTGAGATGTTAAGGACTCCAAATTTTGGTAGAAAGTCGCTAAATGAGATTAAAGAAGTTTTGACTGGGATGTCCCTTTATCTAGGAATGGAAATACCAAATTGGCCTCCAGACAATATAGCTGAGTTATCAAAAAAACTTGAGGAAGCGATCTAATGAGACATAAAATGGGCTATAAAAAGCTCAACAGAACTTCAGAGCATAGAAAAGCACTTATAAAAAATATGCTTAACTCATTAATAAAATATGAACAAATCACAACTACTTTACCAAAAGCAAAAGTATTAAAACCACAAGCAGATAAAATAATTACTTTGGGCAAACAGGATACTTTATCGAATACAAAAAGATTAATATCAAAATTGCAAGATGTTAAATCTACAAATAAAGTTAAAAAAACTCTTTCGAAAAGATATGAGAATAGAAAAGGTGGATACACAAGAATTATTAAAGCTGGTTTTAGATACGGTGATAACGCACCAATGGCAGTAATTGAATTTGTTGACAGGGATATAGAAGCTAAAAGAGTTGATAAAAAGAAGAAAGATCTATCTAAAGATCAAAAAAAAGAAGCACCAAAAGAAGCAACAGCATAAACTTAATTAAATGAAAAAATTTATAAACGTTGAAAAAACGTTTACTGGTATGCGTATTGATAGATTTTTAAGAAAT
>CACAZG010000042.1 GCA_902536975.1 uncultured Pelagibacteraceae bacterium | reverse complement strand
AAAGAAAGTATCAATGCATATCTTTATGCAAAAGATGACCTCTCTCTTCCAAAGGATCATCCAAAAAGAATATTTATGAACAGATACAATGGATATCTAAACTCTGATTGCTTTGCTGAGGACTCGGAAATGAAATTTCTTTACGAAACTGAAGAATTACTTAAATTTGTATCTGCTTGTTTAGGAATTTCTCCCATTTATAGATGGGCTGATCCTTTAGCTTGTCATGCTTATAATGTAATGGAGCCTGATGGTATATTGCCTTGGCATTTTGATAGTTGTGAATTTACTTTAAGTCTTATGATACAAAAACCAGAGCAAGGTGGAATATTTGAGTATTGTCCAAATATAAGAGAACCAGGAAATGAAAGATTTGATGAAGTAAGAAAAGTGTTAGATGGAGATCGTTCAAAAGTTAAACAACTTGAATTAAAACCTGGTGATTTACAAATATTTAAAGGACGATTTACTATGCATAGAGTAACCAAAATAATAGGAAAAACCTCACGTTACATGTGTATACCAGCATATGTATTAGATCCATGGAGAGTAAATACACCCGAACATTCTAAAGCAATTTATGGAAAGGTGTTGCCCATACATATAGAAAGAAATAAAGCTAGATCTGATGGTTTAACCGATTAAATTTATTAATGTCATATAATTTTAAAAGTAAAAAAATAATTATTTCTGCTGGTGCTTCAGGGATTGGTTGGGCGACAGCAAAAGAGTGTCTTGAAAAAGGTGCAAAAGTTTTTTTGTGTGACATAGATCTAAAATCAATAAATAAATTAAAAAAACATCCGTTAAATAATAAAAGATTGTTTAGTTTTCATTGCGATGCTTCAAATGAAAACGATGTGATTAATTTTTTTAAAGAAATAAAAAAAAAAACACAAAAAATTGATGCTCTAATTAATAATGTTGGAGTAGCAGGTCCAACTGGAACTATGGATAAACTTAAGACAAAAGATTGGGAACAAACATTAAAAATTAATGTAATAAGTCATTTTATTTTCTCAAAATTAGCAATTCCAATGTTAAAAAAAAATAAAGGTGGATCTGTTGTTAATCTATCTTCTACTGCAGGTATATTTGGTTTTCCATTAAGATCTCCGTATTCAGCAAGTAAATGGGCAGTCGTGGGTATGACAAAAACCTTAGCAATGGAATTAGGAAAATTCAAAATAAGAGTAAATGCGATTTGTCCAGGAACTGTCAAAGGAGATAGAATGGGCAGAGTAATCAGAGATAAAGCAAAATTTTTAAAAATTTCTAAGAAAGCTGTTGAGAGTGAGTTTGTTTCTATGACATCTCTTAACACTTGGGTTTATGAGAAAGATATTGGAAATATGTGTTGCTATTTAATTTCAGATGAGTCTTCTAGAATTTCAGGACAAGTGGTTGGGGTTGATGGAAATACATTAAGAATGCATTAAGTTTTTATAAACTTTCAATAAATTCTAATAAGTTTTTTGTTATTTGCTCAGGAGCCTCTATCAAAAAAGAGTGTTTTACCTTTGGTATTATAACCAATTTAGAAATTTCAATCTCATTTGACATTCTTTCATTATGAAAAGGTGTACAACCTCCATCATTTTCTCCTGTCATAAATAAACATGGCTTCTTAATTTCTTTTAACCATGGAATCATCTCGGTTTCTGCATATATTTTAAATACATTAATAAAAACATCTTTGTCAGTATCTATAACCTGTTTTAATCTTCTTGATACAAGATCAGGATTTTTTTCTATGAAATCATCTGTAAACCACCTCGTGGTTAAATTTTTTAAAGTTTGTTCAACACCCTTATTTTTTAAATCAGAGATCACATTCCATACTTTTTGTTTATCTTCATCCGATCTTCCTGCCACTGTTGACAATAAACCTACTGAATTTACTCTGTCTGGAAATTTCCTTGCATAAGCAGGTGCAATCATTCCTCCAAGAGAATGTCCCATAAAATGGGCTTTTTCTATACCTGTTCTTTCTCTAACTCTCTCAAGATCTAAAACAAGATCATCTAGATTAAAATCTTTATTACTCACAGGTGATTTTCCATGACCTCTTAAATCATAGGTTACAACTGTGAACTTATCTTTGAGTTTTGGAACTATGAATCTCCATGCATCCTCTGCTCCTCCTACTCCATGGGTAAAAAAAATTGCAGGTCCTGATCCTGTTACTGAATAATTACAATCTATGATGCTCATAGATATTTATGCTACTTGTATGTTTGATTTTTTAAAATATGGAATTACATTTTCACCAATTCTATGCATCGACTCAATTAAATCATTTTGTGATTGACCAAAACTTGAACTAAGAATAATTTCATCAACTCCCGCTTCGGCATAGACACTTAATTTATCAATCATTTCATTCAAAGGACAGATCAAAAGATTTTCTTTTAACTCATCTAAAGTTTGTTTTCTAGGCAAAGCTTCAATATTCCCTTCATTTACTTTACCAGGGCCAGTAAACATATTATCAAATCGTTTATAATATTCGTAAGCAAGTTTAGTTTTTTCTCTAGCTTCATTTTCATCTTTTGCTAAATAAGCCATGCGTTGCATAGACAGTTTGAGTAGTTTTCCTTCTTCACCTAACTTTGTACAACCCTCCTTAAAAGCATTCACTCTACTTAATAAAAGATCTTTAGTACCTGACAATACCGTTGATTGTACATGAAATCCCCTTGATGCTGCATCTTTAATACTTTCTAAATTCATGGCAGCTATCATCATTTGTACAGGGTTACTTATAGGTCGAGGCATTATAGTAATTGGTTCAAAATCATAGAATTTACCTTTGTATGAAACTTCTTTATTTTTTAACAGTAATTGTAAAACCTCGAGTGACTCTATAAATTTTTCCTTTGACTTTTCTATGGGAGTTCCTAATCTTTGCATCTCCCAAGCAAAAGCACCTCTTCCAACTCCTAAAATTAACCTGCCATCAGTTAAAATATCTGCTGTTGCAACTTCACCAGCATATGTTCTCATATCATGAAGAGGTAAAACAACTATTCCAGTCGTGATTTTAATATTTTTTGTGATAGATGCAATTTTTACAGCCATCTGCAAAGGTGATGGCATCATAAGTAAATTTAT
>CACAZG010000041.1 GCA_902536975.1 uncultured Pelagibacteraceae bacterium | reverse complement strand
AAAATATTTAACTAGTATTAATAAAATTGATGATAATTGGAATGCATTAAATATTTTATCAACTGATGCATCAGCTGTTGGTTCTTATGATTTAGGCATTTTTTCCTCAAATGACGGAAGCAATAAAACTCTTAAAAAAATTGAAGATGGTGATGTAGAAGTTATTTTTTTATTAGGTCAAGATAACCTCAAAATAAAAAAAAGTAATGAGTTTATAATCTATATTGGAAGTCATGGAGATAATGGTGCAGATATGGCAGATCTTATATTGCCTGGTGCTGCATATACTGAACAAGATGGTTATTTCACTAACTTAGAAGGAAAGCTTCAAAAAGCATATAAAGCTTCATATCCTCCAGGAGAAGCAAAAGAAGATTGGCAAATAATTAATGAATTATCTTCTACTATCCTTGGAAATCCTCTATTTAACAATAAAGATGAACTACTAAAGTCTATGCAAAACCATTTAAATAATCAAAATATTAAAAATTTTGAAGTTCCTAAATATAATTTGAATGATGAAAAGATATTTGTTGAAGATATTGATTATTACTATTCTAATACGATTGCCCGTGCATCTAAAACAATGTCAGAGTGTAGATACGCAAGAGCTAATTTGAAAAAAACTGGAACTGAGGGTTAATGGACTCTTATTTTTCAATATTATTTACTGAAATTTATAAAATTTTATTTTTATTATTACCTGTTTTAGTTTCTGTAGCAATGATAGTTTGGCTTGATAGAAGAGTTTGGGCCTTTGTACAAAAACGGAGAGGACCCAATGTTGTTGGTCCATTTGGTTTATTCCAATCATTAGCTGATGCATTAAAATATATCTTTAAAGAAATAATAATACCTGCAAGCTCAAACAAGCTTGTATTTGTATTAGCTCCAGTCGTTACTATGACATTAGCGTTAATATCATGGGCTGTAATACCATTTGGTGAAGATTTTGTACTAGCTGACATCAATGTTGGTATTTTATATCTTTTCGCAGTTTCATCATTAGGTGTGTATGGAATAATTATGGGAGGATGGGCCTCCAATTCTAAATACCCTTTTTTAGGTGCAATCAGATCTGCTGCACAAATGGTATCATATGAGGTTTCAATAGGAGTTATAATTATCAATGTTCTATTATGTGTTGGATCTTTAAACTTAAGTGACATCGTAATGGCACAACAAAATTTATGGTTTGTAATTCCTTTGTTTCCTATGTTTGTAATTTTTTTTATTTCTGCACTAGCAGAAACAAATCGTCCTCCATTTGATTTACCAGAAGCAGAAGCAGAATTAGTGGCAGGATATCAGACTGAATATTCAGGAATGATGTATGCTATGTTTTGGTTAGGAGAGTACGCAAATATTTTGTTAATGTGTGCAATGGGAGCTGTTTTATTTTTGGGAGGCTGGTTATCTCCAATAGATATCTTCCCATTTAATGCTATTCCAGGTCCATTTTGGTTAATCTTTAAAATATTGTTTTTATTTATTTTATTTGCGTTAGTTAAAGCAACTGTTCCAAGATACAGATATGACCAATTAATGAAGCTTGGTTGGAAGATATTTCTACCATTTTCACTGTTTTATGTTGTTTTAACTTCAAGTTTTTTACTATATTTTGATTTACTACCGGGAAAATAAATGAAAATTTCACGATTATTAAAAACTATATTCATGATTGATTTTGTGACTGGTTTGTTAATTGCAATTAAAGAGACTTTTAAGCCAAAAAAGACAATTAATTATCCTTTTGAAAAGGGATCCTTAGGAATAAGGTCTAGAGGGGAGCATGCTCTTAGAAGATATCCCAATGGTGAAGAAAGATGCATAGCTTGTAAGCTTTGTGAAGCTGTATGTCCAGCCCAAGCTATTACAATTGAGTCGAAGGAAAGAGATGATGGTAGTAGAAAAACTGTAAGATACGACATTGATATGCTTAAGTGTATATACTGTGGACTTTGTGAGGAGTCTTGTCCTGTAGATGCAATTGTTCAAGGTCCTAATTTTGAATTTGCAACAGAGTCGAGAGAAGAGCTTTATTATACAAAAGAAAAACTCTTAGAAAATGGAGACAGGTGGGAAAATGTTTTAGCTGCCAATATAAAGGCTGATAGTTCTCACAGGTAATCTTATGATTGCACACTCAGTTTTCTTCTATATTTTCTCTTTGATAGCTATTGTTTCTGCAGTCATGGTAACAGTCTCAAAAAATACAGTTCACTCCGTTTTTTTTTTAATCCTCGATTTTATTAGCATATCCTGTTTGTTTATTATGATAGGTGCAGAATTCTTAGGCATGATAATGCTTATAGTTTATGTTGGAGCAGTTGCAGTTTTATTTTTATTTGTTGTAATGATGTTAAATGTAGCTGAACAAAAAGGTCAGTGGTTTAGCTCAAGGTGGGATGGCGGAACCCATATACCAGTTGGATTATTAGTCAGCTTAATTATTTTTTTTGAACTAATAATTGTAATTGGAGGATGGAAATATAAACCTGATTTATTAAATAGCCTTTCTATAAATATATCTACTGAAGTCACCAATACTAGATCTATTGGAAATGTTTTATATACAGATTATATATTTCTATTTCAAATTTCAGGAATGATTTTGTTAGTAGCAATGATAGGAGCAATAGTTTTAACCTATAGAGAAAGAGCTGGAGTTAAAAGACAAAGTTATGTAAAGCAAATTTCTAGAGAAAGAGATGAAGGTGTTGATTTAGTTGAGGCTGAGAGGAATAAAGGAGTTAAAATAGATGTTTAGTATAGGTTTAGGACATTATTTAACATTAGCTGCAATAATATTTACTATTGGTGTAGTAGGTATTTTTCTTAACAGAAAAAATGTAATAGTTATTTTAATGAGTATCGAGTTAATTTTACTTGCAGTAAATATAAATCTTGTTGCCTTTTCTATATTTATTAATGATTTAAGTGGGCAAATATTTACACTATTTATTTTAACAGTTGCAGCCGCCGAAGCTGCTATTGGGTTAGCAATAATTGTAGTTTATTTCAGAAATTCAGACACAATAAGAGTTGAAGAGATTAAAAATTTAAAAGGATAAAATGGAATACCTAATTTTGTTTCTACCTCTAATAGGATCTGTAATTAGTGGTTTCTTTGGAAAGAAAATAGGAGACAGAAATTCTCAAGTTATAACAAGTTCGTTTGTTAGTATTTCAGCAATACTCTCTTTACTTGTTTTGTATAAA
>CACAZG010000040.1 GCA_902536975.1 uncultured Pelagibacteraceae bacterium | reverse complement strand
CCAGATACCAAAATATCAGCGCCAGCCTTTAAAACTGTTTTCGAATTACTAAAATTAATTCCCCCATCAACCTCAATATTAAATTTATAATTATTTTGATCCTTAATTTTTTTTAATTTTTTTATTTTTTCTAGTACCTCTGGCATAAATTTTTGTCCACCAAATCCAGGATTAACACTCATAACTAATATTAAGTCGATAACTTCTATTTCATTAATTAAAGCTTCGATTTCTGTTTTAGGATTCAAAGATACACCAACTTTTTTATTTAATTTTTTAATAAGATTAATTGACTCTTTCAGATTTTCAGTAGCCTCAGGATGTATTGTTATAATATCAGCTCCAGCCTCTGCATAATTTTCTATATAATCATGAACTGGAGAGATCATTAAATGCACATCAAATGGAAGATTTGTATATTTTCTTAAATTTTTTATAACTGGAGGTCCTATTGTCAAATTTGGGACAAAATGGCCGTCCATCACATCTACATGAATTAGGTCTGCTCCACCCTCTTCTAGTTTTTTAATCTCACTACCTAACTGACTGAAATCTGCTGACAATATTGATGGAGATATTTGAATTTTTTTCATTTGATACTAAAATATTAGTATCAATTTTTAGTTTTATTTGAATTAGTTTTTACTAAATATTCTATATATTTCTCTGGCAATTTCACTTTCAAGAGGAAAAGAAAGCATACCCATAACTGAATAACCAAGTAAATAAGGCATTAAATAGAAACGACCCATATAAAAAAACCATGCCACATAAAGAGGCACTAAAGGTCCTACTATAAAGCTTGGCGTTATGGGTTTAAATATTCTTATTAACGGATTTGTAAGTTTTACGAACACTTTCATAAAGAAAAACTCCGAGTCTTCTCTTTGAAAAATATTCATCGCCACTCTTCCTATAAGTGTCCACATCACAACCCCTAGGATGTAGTCAATTATATAAACAAAAGGGTGAAAGTTTGCATACATAGTTTTAAAAATCTAGGGGCGAAAATTTCGCCCCTAGAAAGATATTTTAATTAATGTTGTTTTCCAAGTATTGTTTTACCACTTGGTACACGTACATCATCAACCATTTTCTGAGTAGCTGCATCTGGTGCTGCAGTTATTAAACTGACAACAACCATTGAAACTAAACTTACAGCTGCTCCAACTATTCCGAACGTTAGTTGAGTTATGCCTAAGAACCCAGATCCACCACTTCGTACCCAAATTAGATACGCGGTTCCTGAGATCAGTCCTAATAGCATTCCCGCAACAGCTCCTGGTGCATTAGCTCTCTTCCACCATACACCAAGTACAAGTGGGAAGAAAAGTCCAGACATTGCAAAGTCAAAAGCCCAAATTACCGAACCTAGAATACCTTGTATCTCTAGTGCAGCAATTGTAGCTCCTGCAAAACCAATTAATACAAGTAATACCCTTGCAACAATTAATCTTTTTGCAGTTTCAGCTTTTGGATTAATGATTTTGTAGTAAACATCATGTGATAACGCATTTGAAATAGCTAAAACTAATCCATCCGCAGTTGACATGGCAGCAGCCATACCTCCAGCAGCAACTAGTCCAGATATTACATAAGGTAATCCAGCAATCTCAGGTGTTGCTAATACAACAGCACTACCTTTCATAAAGAACTCATTAAGTTCTAGGGTTCCATTGCCGTTAAAGTCACTTACAAACATCAACTTCGCTTGGTTCCAGTTTTGATACCAGTCAATAGCTTGAACTTCAGCTATAGACTTTCCAATAATACCCGTAGGTAATGTTGGATCCATCAATGAAATTTTTGATAGAGTAGCTAACATTGGAGCTGAAGAATAAAGTAGGAATATAAAGAATAACGACCAACCTACCGATCTTCTAGCTGTTCTTACACTTGGAGTTGTAAAGTATCTCATCATAACGTGAGGTAATGAAGCTGTTCCAGCCATCATACATACTGCTAATGAAATAAATGCCCAAGGGGTTGCATTAACTGCTGAGTGAGGTTTAGAAATTGCAGATAATCCTTTTGGAACTGAAGCTAAATCTGCAGCTGAGTTTTTAACAAAACCAAACTGACCTTCAAGTTCTGCAATTCTTGCAACTTCATCAGCTAACATGAAATGCGGGAAGAAACCTGCACCAATATTATTACTA
The DNA here is from genome assembly GCA_902536975.1 of uncultured Pelagibacteraceae bacterium. GTDB lineage: Bacteria > Pseudomonadota > Alphaproteobacteria > Pelagibacterales > Pelagibacteraceae > Pelagibacter. The sequence goes on along the minus strand of CACAZG010000040.1, from coordinate 1,264 downwards.
ATCCAGAATACTGGAAGTAAGTAGGCAATAATTAATACAATATATTGAGCAACTTGTGTCCAAGTTACAGCTCTCATTCCACCAAGCATTGAGCACATCAAAATACTTGCTAGTCCAACATATACTGCTATTTCGAATGGAATATCCAAAGCAACAGAAGCAATTGTTCCAGTAGCATTAATTTGGGCAGTCACATAAGTGAAAGATGCAACAGTTAAGACTACGACTGCACTAAATCTTGCTAAGTTACCACCGTAACGAGTTCCTATAAAATCTGGTACAGTATAACACCCAAATTTTCTAAGATATGGTGCTAACAAAGAAGCAACTAGTACATATCCACCAGTCCATCCTACAAGCAGAGCCATATAACCGTAACCTTTAAAGTAAATACCACCTGCCATGGCTACGAAAGATGCACCAGACATCCAGTCTGCTGCAGTTGCCATTCCATTAAATACGGTGGGTACTTGTCTTCCTGCTACGTAATAAGCATCTGTTTGAAGTGTTCTAGATAACCAACCAATCAAAGCATAAATCAAAACTGTAAATGAAACAAAAAAGATACCAATCATTTTTGCAGTCATTCCAGCTTGTTCAGCTATTGCCATAATGATTATAAATACAAGAAATCCTCCTGTATATAATCCGTAGACCTTGGGTAAATTATCTATAAATTTACCTTTTATCATTGATCACCCTCTCTTTCAGTAAATCCGAACTCGTCATCAATTTTCTCTTGTCGACCTGCAAACCAGAAAATTAGAATAACGAAGATTGCAAGAGATCCTTGACATGTAAACCAATACGTTAAAGGATATCCAAATGGTCTAATGCTTGATTCTTGCATTTCGGCTCCGAAAAGAAAGATGCCAATTGAGAAAACAAACCAAATTGCTAATGTAATAAAGAGCAAGTTCCTGGTTTTTTCCCAGTGTTGTTCTTGTTTTGACATTTTTTTCTCTCCCTATAGGTTAAAGAAATAACCTTACTGATAATCAGCGTTATTTAAACCCCTAAAAACACTCGATATTGTGGCATTTTTACATTATACATCAAAATATTACTTATATTAATGGCCCTTAAATACAGATTCAATCTGAAGGATATAAAACTTCAAGACTTTAAAGTTTATTTAGTAGCAATGTTCAAAGGCATTCTACCAAAGAAAAAAATTAAGAATATTGAGGATTTAAAAGAATTTATTCAGCAAAAATCTGCATGGGTATCTCAGGTAACTTTATACAATTATTTAAAAACAAGA
>CACAZG010000039.1 GCA_902536975.1 uncultured Pelagibacteraceae bacterium | reverse complement strand
TTTATAGGACCAGATTTAAAGTACTCTAAAGACAGAACAACTATTGAAATTATAAGAAGAGTTAATAAAGAAAATTTTTGCCTATTCCCTTTATTTAAAAATACAGAACGAGCAGATATAACAAAATCGTCTCTGCCCATTTCTCTAGACATTTTAATTAATACTCAGATAAGACTGATGAAAATGTTTCCTCTTGGTCTAACGCTTTGCCAGTTCCAATTGCAACACAAGATAGTGGATCATCAGCAACATTTACGGGTAAACCTGTTTCCTTAGAAAATCTTTTATCAATATTGTTTAATAGAGATCCACCACCTGTCAAAGTTAACCCCATATCTACTAAATCTGCAGATAGTTCTGGTGGAGTATTTTCTAAAGCTTTTTTTATTGCAGACACAATATCTTTTAAAATCGGGTTAAGTGCTTCGGCTGTATCTTCTTCTGAAATATTTACTTCCTTTGGTGTTCCAGATCTTAAATCTCTTCCTTTAACTGCATATGTATTATTGTTTGTTGGAATTGCGGTGCCAATATCTTTTTTAATTTTTTCTGCTGTACTATCACCTATCATTAGGTTGTATTCTTCTCTCATATATTCTTTTAAGGCATTGTCCATAGCATCTCCAGCTACTCTTAATGACTCTGAATAAACTACTCCACCCAAAGATAAAACTGCAATTTCTGTAGTACCTCCACCTATATCAACAACCATTGAGCCTGTTGCTTCTGATATTGGAAGACCAGCACCTACTGCTGCCGCAATTGGTTCTTCGATTAAGTTGACTTTACGTGCACCTGCTGCAAGAGCACTATCTTGAATAGCTTTTCTTTCAACTGGCGTTGAGCCTGTTGGAACACAAATTAAAATTCTTGGATTGGCTAATGTTTTTTTATGAACTTTTTTTATAAAATGTTTAATCATTTCTTCAGTAACAATAAAATCTGCAATAACTCCATCTCTCAATGGTCTGATTGCTTGTATATTTCCAGGAGTTCTTCCAAGCATTGTTTTTGCCTCATCGCCAACTGCTAAAACTGATTTTTTTCCCTTGTTTTCAACTACCGCAACTACTGATGGCTCATTTAAAACAACTCCTTTTCCCTTTAATACTACTAATGTATTTGCTGTGCCAAGATCTATCGCCATATCTTGACTCCATAATTTTTTTAAATTGCTAAACATTGCCATTTTTAGATACCTTTCATTTTTTGGTTTTCATAATTTTGATTTTCTAAATTTTGTCCAGGTGCGGTTTTATCTCTTTTTATAATCATTTTATTTAAAGCATTTATATAGGCATTGGCAGAGGCAACTAAGGTGTCTGTATCTGCAGTTTGTCCAACTGTAGTTTTTCCATTTTCTTCAATTTTTACACTTACTGTTGCTTGAGCATCTGTTCCCTCTGTAACAGCATGAACTTGGTAAAGTTGTAAGTTGACATCATGAGGGTAAAGTTTCTTAATACATTTGAAAATTGCATCTACTGGTCCATCACCATTCTCAAATGTTTGCTTAATTTCACCAAAAACATCTAATGTCATTTCAGCCCTTTGAGGTTCACCTGTTCCAGCAAATACTTTTAAAGATTTTAGATTAATTGCATTTACTTTATTGTCGATAATTAAGCTATCATCAATTAAAGCAATTATATCTTCATCATAAACGTGTTTTTTTTTATCGGCTAAAATTTTAAATTTAGCAAATGCATTATCCACAATATCATCAGTAAGATCAGGATAACCTAAGCTAGTTAATTTATCTTTAAATGCATGTCTGCCTGAATGTTTTCCCATCACTAATGAGGTTTGTTGAACACCAACACTTTCTGGAGTCATAATTTCATAAGTTTGTCTATTTTTTAGCATTCCATCTTGGTGAATTCCTGCTTCATGAGCAAAAGCATTCTTTCCAACAATAGCTTTATTATATTGAACTGGAAATCCTGTGGCATTTGACACTATTTTAGATGCTTTGCTTAAAAGTGTAGTTTCAATTCCTGTTTCAAAAGGCATTAAGTCAGGTCTTGTTTTCATAGCCATGACAACTTCCTCAAGAGCTGCATTTCCAGCTCTTTCTCCCAAACCATTTATTGTGCATTCGATTTGTCTGGCACCAGCCTGAACTCCTGCTAAAGAGTTTGCAACTGCTAATCCTAAATCATTATGACAATGTGTTGAAAGAATTGCTTTATCAATATTTGGCACTTTATTTAATAAAGTTTCAATAATTTTTGTGAATTCCGATGGAATTGTATATCCAACTGTATCTGGAATATTGATGGTTTTAGCACCACATTTAATTGCAAGTTCAACTGTCTTACACATATAATCCATATCTGTCCTAGTGCCATCTTCGCATGACCACTCCACATCATCAGTAAATTTTCTTGCATAAGTTACATTTTGTTTAATAGCCTCATAAACTTCATCTGGTGATTTGTTAAGCTTATGCTTCATGTGTAAAGGACTAGTTGAAATAAATGTATGAATTCTAAACCTAGGGGCATGCTTGAGTGCCTCATAGCATCTATCAATATCTTTTTTTGAATGTCTTGCTAAACCAGCAGGTATCGATTTCTTTAAAATTTTACTTACCTCCGTTACTGCCTCAAAATCCCCCGGAGATGCTATTGGAAATCCAGCTTCAATAATATCAATTCCAAGTTCATCAAAAACTCTAGCTATTTGAATTTTCTCTTCTAAACTCATTGATGCGCCGGGAGATTGCTCTCCATCTCGCATAGTAGTATCAAAAATGTAAACTCTATTTTTATCAGTCATTTTTTTAATTTAAGCGTAGGCATCATACATGCTCACGCTCAGATTGCAAAATAAATTGGCTAATTTATGCCAAAAAAATAGTAATCGATCTACTTCTTATCGCTATCAACTAATTTCTTTTTAGAAATCCATGGCATCATAGCTCTCAATTCGGCCCCTACTTTTTCAACTGAATGTTCCGCTAACTTAGCTCTTGTGGCAAGAAAATTTTTCTGGCCATTTTTACATTCATCCATCCATTCTTTTGTAAATTTACCAGACTGAATTTCTGCCAAAACTTCCCTCATCCTTTGTTTGGTCTCTTCTTTCTTAATTATTCTTGGACCTGATTGATACTCTCCATACTCAGCAGTATTTGAAATTGAGTAGTTCATGTTCGCAATTCCACCTTCATAAATTAAATCTACTATTAATTTAACTTCATGCACTGTTTCAAAATATGCCATTTCTGGCTCGTAACCTGCTTCAACTAAAGTCTCATACCCATTCTTAATTAACTCTACTAATCCACCACATAAAACAGTTTGTTCTCCAAATAGATCAGTTTCGACCTCATCCTTAAATGTAGTTTCGATAATACCAGATCTTCCACCTCCAACTGCTGAAGCATAAGACATTGCAAGATCCCTTGCTTTCCCAGACCCATCTTGATGAACTGCAAATAAACAAGGTACCCCTCCTCCTTTTTCATACTCACTTCTAACTAAATGTCCTGGTCCTTTAGGTGCAACCATAAAAACATCAAGAT
>CACAZG010000038.1 GCA_902536975.1 uncultured Pelagibacteraceae bacterium | reverse complement strand
ATTATATTTCTTAATCTTCTTTTAATTCTATTTCTAATAACAGCATTTCCTAATTTTTTTTTGGCTACAAAGCTTATATTTAATCTGCTTGTATTTTTATCTGAAAGTTTTTTAAAGAAAATTGTTAAATACTTATTAGAAATTTTTTTTCCACCAAGAATTGACTTAAAGTCCTCATTTTTAGTAAGGCTAACAATCTTTTTTTTCATTAAGCGTTTGTTAATTTTTTTCTTCCTTTAGCCCTTCTTCTTTTTAATACTTTTCTTCCACCCTTGGTTTTTCTTTTAGCTCTAAAGCCAACAGCTTTTTTTCTTTTTCTATTACTTGGTTGATATGTACGTTTCATTGTTGTTAAATTAATGTTAAATTTCGGTAGTTATACAAATATATGTATATAAGTACAGTGATTTTTAATAAGTTAAAAAATCAATGAATAGAGAAAAAAAAATTAAAGTATTTTTAGGCTCTGCTTACATTTTGATAGTATTTGTTTTTTTATTGTTTTTTTTTAATAAATTTTCATTTCAGGATTTTTCTAGTTATGAACTAATAAGAGAAAATAGAAATGCTTTGGAAGAAATTAAAAATGGTAATATTTTTATATCAAGTATTATTTTTTTATTAGGTACTATAGTATGGGTTCTTTTGTTAGGTTTTGGTTCACCTGTATTTTTAGTCGGTGGTTTTATTTTTGGAAAGTGGTTAGGAACTTTGCTTATAGTATTTGGATTATCAATAGGTGCAACACTTTTATATGTATTTGCTAATTACTTTTTTAAAGATTTAGTTGAGAAGAAATTTTCATCACGTTTTAGTAATTTGACTGAAAAATTTAAAAAGAATGAATTTATTTTTTTTCTAATTTATAGATTTATTGGTGGTATTCCTTTTTTTATTTCAAATATTTTACCAACAATTTTTAATATTAAAGTTAGAAACTTTTTTTTAGGTTCAATAATTGGAATGACTCCACAATTATTTGTTGGAGCATCTCTTGGAGCTGGTTTGAGTAAGATTTTAGAAGAAAATGCTGAGGTTCCAACTATTCTTGAACTAATTTTTACTCCAGATATTTATTTGCCAATCCTTGGTATTATAATTTTAGTTTCAATTGGATTTATATTTAAAAAAAAATTTTACACAAAATAAAACTGGTGCCCTCACCCAGAATTGAACTGGAAACTCATCCTTACCATGGATGTGTTATACCATTTAACTATAAGGGCAATATTTAACTCAAATTAGTGTATAAATTTAATTTTTTCAAATTATTGCCTTAATTTTTTTTTAAAATAAGTTATATCTAGTTAAGGAAAATGTTATGGGAATTCACTACACATACGGAGCTAATAAAAACGCAAAGCTTATGGAAAAAAAAGCAAAAAGAGAAAAAAAACTTGCAGAAAAAAGAGCTAAGAAGCAAATCAAAACTGGACCAGCAAAAATAGAAGATGATAAAACAATTCCTATTGATCAAGTTATCACTCTAGATCATCTTACAAATCCTGACAAAAAATAAATTATGACTTCAAAGAAAAATAATCTAAGTAAACTTGAACTTGCTTTAAGAAAAAATTTAAGAAAGAGAAAAGAATTCCAAAAAAAAACAAAGAAAAAAAATAAATAATGTCAGTTCAATCTGATAAGTGGATTATTCAAATGGCCAGAGAAAATGATATGATTTCCCCATTTGAAGATAAACAAGTTCGAGGTGATAAAATATCATTTGGTGTGTCATCGTACGGTTACGATGCAAGGGTCTCTGACGAATTTAAAATTTTCACTAATGTCAATTCTGAAATTGTAGATCCAAAAAATTTTAAATCTTCTAATTTTATTACTAAAAACTCATCAGAATGTATAATACCACCTAATTCTTTCGTATTAGCAAGAACAGTAGAGTATTTCAAAATTCCAAAAAATGTTTTGGTAATTTGTTTAGGAAAATCTACCTATGCAAGATGTGGAATAATAGTTAATGTTACGCCTCTTGAGCCAGGATGGGAGGGTCATGTAACTTTAGAATTTTCAAACACAACCCCATTACCAGCAAAAATTTATGCTAATGAAGGTGTTGCACAATTTGTGTTTATCAAAGGAAATGAAGATCCATCAGTTTCATATGCAGATAGAAATGGCAAATATCAGGGCCAAAAGGGAGTTACACTTCCAAAAATATAATAATGGACAAATTTATTGTTAAAGGCCCTAGTAAATTAAAGGGAGAGATTGCAATTTCAGGTTCTAAAAATGCTGCTTTACCAATATTAGCATCAACGATTTTATTTGAAAAAGAAGTTGTAATTAAAAATTTACCAAGAGTGAAAGATATAGATACAATGATTAATCTTTTAAAATCCCTTGGGTCAATAATAAAATTTAGTAAAGATAAAAAAACTGTTAAAATAACAAAGAAAAAAAAACATAAATTTTTTGCCTCATATTCCCTTGTTAGAACAATGAGGGCTGGAATTTTAGTTTTAGGTGCCCTGGTTGCTAAGTATCAAAAATCTATTACCTCTTTGCCTGGAGGCTGCTTAATTGGAGCAAGACCTATAAATTATCATTTAAATGCACTTAAAAAACTTGGAATGAAGTATGAAATCAAAAAAGGTTACATACATGCAAATTCTAAAGGAAAACTAAAAGGCGCAAAAATTAGATTTTCAAAAATCAGTGTTGGGGCAACTGAAAATACAATTATAGCAGCATGCCTAGCGGATGGAATTACAATACTTAGAAATTGTGCAATTGAACCAGAAATAATTGATTTAATAAATTTTTTAAAGTCTGGTGGTGCTAAAATAAAATTTATTGGTAAACGGACTGTGAGGATTGAGGGAGTAAAAATTTTAAAAAGTACTATTTACTCAGTTATGTCAGATAGGATAGAAACCGGAACTTTTTGTGTCGCAGCATGTTTGACTGGTGGTAATTTAAAGATTAATAACTTTGATCCTAAAATTATAAAAGCAGAACTATCTTTACTGAAGAAGGTTGGCGCTAAAATTAAAACAAGTAAAAATCAAATCCATATACTAGGTCCGAAAAAAATTAAAAATATCACCAATTTGATCACAAAAGAGTACCCAAATTTTCCAACAGATTTGCAAGCACAATTCATGGTTCTTTTATGCAAGGCAAAAGGAAAAAGCACAATAACGGAGAGTATTTTTGAAAATAGATTCATGCATGTTGCTGAATTAAGAAGATTAGGTGCTGAAATCATAATAAAAAAAAATAAGGCTTTAATTTTAGGCAGCACAAATTTTAAGGCTGCAGAATTAATGTCTAGTGACTTAAGAGCATCAGTTGCTTTAGTTCTAGCAGCACTTGTTGCTAAAGGTACATCTATTATTAATAGAATTTACCACTTAGATAGAGGATATGAAAATATAGAGAATAAACTCAGAAAAGTAGGTGTAAAAATAAGACGTATTAGTTGATGGAAAATCAATACTTAAAAAAAATAATTGCACAATCTCCCGAGGATCTTAATGTCATTTCTGCTTGCTGTTCTGAAGGGAGAGTAAATATAAAAGATGTTAAGTATTTAGCTTCAAATAAGATTTTCCTAA
>CACAZG010000037.1 GCA_902536975.1 uncultured Pelagibacteraceae bacterium | reverse complement strand
ACGATATATTAAAAAGTATTTTAAGTGGTTCAAATGAATACTATCAAAAAAGAATTGAAAATATTTCCTCTATAAATGACAAATCAAAATTTAACCATTTTTCATTCCATTTATCAAATCCTATAAGTGTCTTTATTAGAAATAACATTTTGAAGTTTCTCTCAAAAAATAAAATATTTCTTGAAAATTATTTGGGTAAAATTTATAGAAATTAATTTGTAGGTCTTAGTCTTTGTCGCAAATCATCAATTGGCTTTAAAGAATTTCCAGATTTATAATGCCAAAATGTCCATCCATTACAACTTTCTGCACCAATAATCTTTGCTGCCACTTTATGTATTGATCCCTCTGATTGTTCATGTTTTATACTACCATCTACCATAATTTTTGCATTTACCTTTTTCTTTTGGTCATAAATTTCTGTTCCAGGTTTAATCAGACCCATTTCAACTAATGATCCAAAAGGAATTCTTGGTTTAGTTCTGTTATTTTGTAGAGTATCTAGATATTCATCTTTTATAATATTTGTATTCTCTAATCTTTTCTTTGTAGCATCGAAATAATATTTTTCTTTTTCAATTCCAAAATAATTTCTACCTAATTTTTTTGAAACAACAGCAGTAGTGCCTGATCCTAAAAATGGATCCAAAATGAAATCATTTTTGTTCGACGAAGCTAATATTATTCTATGCATTAAAGACTCTGGTTTTTGTGTAGAATGAACTTTTTTTCCATTATTTTTTAATCTTTCTCTACCATTACATATTGGGAGATTCCATGTGGATCTCATTTGCAGGTCATCGTTTAAACATTTTAATGATTGATAATTAAAAGTATATTTGGATCCCTCATTCTTTGAGGCCCAAATAAGTGTTTCATGTGCGTTGGTAAACCTTGTTCCTCTAAAATTTGGCATTGGATTATTTTTATTCCAAATTACATCATTTAGTATCCAAAAACCAAGATTTTGAATTGCAGTACCTACTCTAAATATATTGTGGTAGCTACCTATAACCCAAATTGTTCCGTTCTTTTTTAAAATTCTTTTACATTCTTTTAACCACCTAAAAGTAAATTCATCATAGCTCTTAAAACTTTCAAATTGATCCCATTTATCATCAACAGCATCTACTCTAGATCTATCTGGTCTACTTAATTCTTTTTTTAATTGAAGGTTATACGGAGGGTCAGCGAATATAAGATCAAAAGTTTCGTCAGGAATTTTTTTTAATTCCTTTAAACTGTCTCCATTAATAATTTTATTTTTTAAAGTTTTAATAATCATTTTTTAATTATTAATTAGACTCCAGAGAAGAGTCTGCGTCAACCTGTGATTGAATTATTTTGAGTCTACTTGTAGTTATTTTCTTTTAAGACTCAATATGTTGTGTATTGGATTGAATGTTTTGCGATGAAACCTAGTTATTCCATATTCTCTTATAGCGTTAATATGATCTTTAGTTCCATAGCCTGCATTTAAATCCCATTTGTATTTTTTGAAACTTTCTGACATTTTGACTATCAGTTTATCTCTTGATACTTTTGCAACAATAGATGCTGCAGATATCTCTTTTATTTTTTGATCTCCTTTGATAATTGATTTTATAATATAATTATTCAAATCTGGTGATTTATTTCCATCAACAAGTACTAAATTTGGTTTAACTTTTAGTTTTTTTATTGCTCTCTTCATAGCTAATAGACTTGCATTTAATATATTAAGTGTTTCTATTTCTCTAATTGATGCTGATCCAATTGCCCAAATAGAATTTTTTTTTATATACCTAGATAATTTTTCTCTCTCAATTTTTTTTAATTTTTTTGAGTCTTTAATTTCTTTTTTATTGATTTTAGAATTAAATATAACTGCTGCTGCAAAGACTGGACCAATCAAACTACCTCTACCAACTTCATCAACACCAGCAATAATTTTTTTCATTGAGAAATAAAAAAATGATATAAAAGTATTCCAAATATTAATCCTTTTATAAATGTTATCCACAACAGTCCATAATTTGAAATATTAAGTTTCTCTTTCCACCAATTAATATATTTTTTATGTATTTCTAACATTTTAAATTTAAACAGATATTTTTAATTCATCTATTTTTTTCCTAATTAATTTTAAATCAGCCCAAGAATATTTTTTTTGATCTGCTTGTCTTAATAAGTAAGCAGGATGAAATGTAATCATTGTCAAATATGTTTTGTTGTGAATGATTAGTTCTTTCCAAAGACCTCTTTCTTTTGAAATTTTTATTTTGGAACCAAAAAGCGACTCCATTGCTGTACTACCCATTAGAATTAAAATTTTAGGATCAATTATCGCGATATGTTGCCTAAGGTAATTTGAGTATCTGTTTATTTCTGATGGTTCAGGCTTTCTATTATTTGGTGGTCTATAATTTACAACATTTGTTATGTAAATATTGTTCCTTTTTATCTGAATTGCCTCTAGCATTTTGTTTAATAATATTCCTGCTTCTCCGACAAAAGGTTTTCCTTGTTCATCTTCTTTTTGCCCAGGTCCTTCGCCTATAATCATAATTTTACTTCGATTGTTCCCATCAGCAAATACTAATTGCTTAGCATTTTTTTTCAGCTCACAATTATCTATATTTTCAATTTCACTTCTCAATTTAGAAAGTAGTTTAATTTTATCTTCTAGTTTTGGTTTAGTTTTTAGTCTGTTGATTGGTTTATCACTAAATATATACTCAATTTCGTTTGAGTTAAGCTTTTCAAGGTTTAATATGTCATTTTGATTTTTGAAGCTTAAAGTCATAAATTCAGATATGAAAATTTTGATCGTAATTTTATCATTTTTAGCACTTCAAACCAGCACATATTCAAGCACTTCTGCAAATAATAAATTCAACCAGAAGTACTTATCTAATTATTTTTCTGCTTTAGTCTCATCTGGAAATCAAAAAAACGAGGAAGCACTTGAATACTTCAATTCATCAAAATTTTTAATTCAAAAACATGATAATTTTTTAAAAAAGTATGTTTTTTCCTTAGTTTTGAATGGACAAGTTAAAAAAGGAATAGATCAAATAAAAATTTCAAAAAATGATATCAACTTAAATACTTTTGAGCTTAATCTTCTATTGTTAGTTGATAGTTTAAAGAAAAAAGATTTTAAGCAAGCAAATAAAAGATTTAAAGAATTTAAATTTAATAAAGATGATGGAACATATGAATATGTAGTTTATAAAATTTTAAAAGACTTTAATTATTTATTTCTAAAAAAGGAAACTGTTGAGGATAACAAGTATGGAACATTGAGTTTAATTTCTTCAGCTTTTCAAAATTGTTATTTAAATTCTCCAAACACTAGCTCATATTTTGCAAAATTATTAAATAGTTCTGATGGTGATTATTCTCGATACATGTTCTTTTATTTTGCAAACTTAATTGAAAATAATGATATTAAAAAAGTTATTCAAGTTTCTAAAACGTTTGAGTCTATTGGTGATAGTATATTATTGCATCAAATCAAAGATTGGATTGATAATGCTGAATATAAAAAATTTGAGTCGCATTTTTCATGCTATAACGAAAATGATATTTTAGCTGAGATTTTCTATTTGATATCTA
>CACAZG010000036.1 GCA_902536975.1 uncultured Pelagibacteraceae bacterium | reverse complement strand
TGGAATTGCAGTTGTTGCAACATTTTTAAGACTATATGATTTTCCTATGCCACCTCTAATACTTGCCTTTGTATTAGGAGGTCTTATGGAGGAAAATTTAAGACGATCTTTGCTATTAAGCAACGGATCATGGGAGTTTCTATGGGACAGAACACTTACATTGTGTATTCTTTTAACGACAATTTTAATAGTTGTCTGGCATTTTTATAAATCTATAATAAGAAAATGATTAATAGAAGAAAATTTCTAAAAACATCTTTATCGTCATTAGCATTATTAAGCCTACCTAAAATATCCCTCGCTCAAAATAATTACGATGTTGTAGTGATTGGTGCTGGAGCATCTGGATTAGCTGCAACTTCAAATTTAATGGCATCGGGCAAATCTGTACTATGTATTGAAGCAATGAGTAGAAAAGGTGGAAGATGCCACACTGATAATTCTATTTTTGGCGTTCCATATGATATGGGCGCTCACTGGTTACATCAATACAGTAAAAACCAAATAGCAGAATTTGGCAAAAAACATAAAGATAAATTTAATATCTACAAAGCCAAAGAGCCTTTGATGATTTATGATGGAGAAAAGAAAATTAAGGGCTTTAAGCTTGGAAAACTGTATTCAAAGGTTGAAAAGAAACAATGGAAAAAAAATGATATTCCATCAAAAGATGAGCCATTTATGAGCCAAATTCCAGAAAAATGGAAAAAAAATAAATGGTTTCATTCTGTCCATCAATTGCTTGGTCCGTGTCAGCCAGCTGTGGACTTTGATGATTATACTTTAAACGATGATCATACTAATTCGACACATAAAGGTGAGGGAGATGGATATGTAAAAGAGGGATATGGAACTTTACTTGCCTATTACAGAAGAGATGTACCAGTTAAATTAAAAACTGTTGTAAACGAAATTAAATGGGGCGGTAAAGGTGTACAAATAGAGACTAATCAAGGAACTATAAGTGCAAAAACATGTGTTATAACGGTTTCTGTAGCAGTATTAAATGCTGGAAAAATAAAATTTAGTCCCGCACTACCCCTAGAGAAATATGAAGCATTTGATGGAATAAGATTAGGAACTTACAATCACATTACATTCCAGTTAAAAGATGATTTTTATAAAAAATACAAAGTGAAAGATGATACATATTTTGTAAATAGAATTGAAAATACAATAAACGGATCTCCTGCTGGTTCTTGTGCTACGCTAAAAATATCAGGAACTAATATTTCATATTTTGATGTAGGAGGAAAATTTGCTCAACATTTAGAGGCTGAGGGTAAAGATGCCTCTGTTGATTTTGTATTAAATAGGCTTCGTTCAGCATTTGGCTCTAAAATTGATAAATATTTCATAAAAGCTCATGTAACAGCATGGGGAAAAAACCCATTTACACTTGGATCTTATTCAAGCGCCATACCTGGAAAATCTCATTTAAGAAAAATATTAAAAATACCAGTTGCAAATAAATTATTCTTTGCTGGTGAAGCAACCACAGGAGTTTATGCAACATGTCATGGAGCAGATCTAAGTGGTGAAAGAGCTGCTAAACAAGTTTTAAATTTTATTTAAGTAATATAAATTTTATCTGATAAACCGTAACAAAGTATAGCCATCATAATTAAAAAGACTGTAGGCGCTATAATTCCTTCATTTGTAACTTTTTCATTAAGACCAGTTTTATCAATTTTAAGCGAGTAGAAATTTGTTCCTAAAACACATGCATGTATAATAAATATTAAATTAAAAAATGCCCAAGTACCTTCAACTCCATTTGGTCTTACAAACATTATATAAATAGCCATTATTACCCAACCAAGCATTAGTGCTCCAACAAATCTAACCATTACAGCTGCACTATGATCTATACCAAACTTATCCATAAATTTTTTGGTTCCAACAATTGTTTGAAAACAATATGCAGCTATTCCTATAAAATGTGCAAGAAAGATAATTAAGTAAAAAATGTTATTAAACTTTGCAATCATATTTCTATTTTATAAGATTCTCTTATATTTTTCAATTATCTTATCCCATAGAAAGTTTGTAGAATAAATTTTTGCTTCTTTGCCATACTCTAGATATTTATTTTTTTTAAAAAGAGTGTCTATACTTGAGTAAATGTCTTCTAGTTTGTTACCATCGCATATTAAACCAGTTTTTTCATGAATTATTGCATCTGAAGCTCCTCCATCTTTACCTCCAATAGACGGAATACCATATTGGGCAGCTTCAACATAGGCTATACCAAAACCTTCAACTGATTTTTTATAAATTATGGATGGCATTACAAAAATGTTTGATTTTACAATGAGAGCATTTTTTAAATCAGTTGGTATATCTTTTAAAAAATTTACTTGATCTTCTAATTTTAGCTCAACAACTAATTTTTTTAATTTTTCTTCCTCATCTCCATACCCGATGCATGTATAAATAATATCTGGATAAATTTCTTTTAGGTTTCTAACAGCCATAATTACTTTTTCGTGATTTTTTCTTTTATCAAATCTTGAAACTGTAATTAGTCTATTTTTCTTACCCTTTAATATTTCTTCAGCTTCATCTAAATATTTTTTTGGAACTTCAATTACTGGATCTACGCCAGGATTAATAACAACTATTTTTTTTTCATCCACTCCTAAGTCTATAGCCAAGTTTTTTGTATAATTTGAATTAGCAACAACACGATCCACATTATTTAGAACAGATAGTACTTTTTTATTTAATCCTGAGCCTCTAGGATGGTTTATTTCCTTTGAGTGAATTAAACAGATTTTCTTTTTATTTGTTTTGATTAGTTCTAAACTTTTCCAATGATCAGCAATTAAACATTCTACATTTTTATTATTTTCAATATAATCATTTATCAAATAAGATTTTCGATATTTTCTAATTAGCTTCATTCCACTAACTCTTTCAATTGAAAATGAAACAGAACTATCAAATTCTTCATGATTTTCGTGATAATCTGCAAATACTTTTATTAAATTAAGTTTTGCAAGAGATCTTGCCAATCCCCACATGAGATTTTGCATACCTCCTAGTTCTGGTGGAAAAGTTCTAGTGATTAATAAATACATTATTTATTAAAACCACTTAATACTGCAGCCCATACTTGGAAACTGTTCATTTGGACCTTTGTTGGATTTTGCAATCATTTTCATGGCTTTTTTAAGCTCACTGTCTCCATTTTCAGTAGGTTTTAAATTTTGTAACTCTCTTATTCTTCCTCTGTATTGAAGTTCAAGATCTTTATTATATCCAAAAAAATCTGGAGTACAGACTGCACCATAAGTTTTTGCTACTTGTTGAGTTTCATCTATTACATACGGAAAATTAAAATTATGATTTTTAGAGAATTTAAACATATTATCGAATGAATCTTCCTCATATCTTTTTGGGTCATTTGACATTATCGCTATGGATTTAATACCATCATTCTCTAAATTCTTACAGTCTTCGACTATATTTTTGATCACTGCCAAAACATACGGACAGTGATTACAGATAAACATTATTAATGTTCCATTTTCACCTTTTACATCATTCAATGAAATTATTTTATTGTCTATTGATTTAAGTTCAAAGTAATCAGCTTTTTTACCGAAGTCACAAATTGGTGTTTTTGTTAATGCCATGATAAAAGACTATATAATTTATGTTTTACGATTTAAAAGGTAAAAAACCAAAAAACCTTGGCGAAAATTGGGTAGCACCTAACGCTGTTATAATTGGAGACGTAACATTAGAAAAAAACTCCAGTGTCTGGTTTAATGCAACTCTTAGAGGTGATATCGAAAATATACGCATTGGAGAAGGTTCAAATGTACAAGATGGAAGTGTATTACATACAGATCCAGGTTACCCTTTGAAAATTGGAAAGAACGTAACGATTGGTCATATGGTTATGCTCCATGGGTGCACAATTGATGACAACTCTTTAATTGGTATTGGAGCAGTAGTTCTTAACAGAGCAAAAATTGGAAAGAATTGTATAATTGGTGCTAAATCATTGGTAACAGAAAGAAAAGAAATTCCTGATAATTCTTTAGTAATGGGATCACCTGGAAAAGTAATAAGGCAGTGTACTGATGATGAAATTGATGCAATAAAACAAAACGCAATAAGGTACCAAGAAAATTGGAAAAAATATTCAAAGTCTATATTTTAATGAAAAAACTTTTTTATAGTTTATTAATATTAGTTTTATCAACTCAATTCTCTCAAGCTTTTGAAAGATTTATACCTTTAGAGCTTTTCACAGGTGGAAAAATTAGAAATGATACAGAAATTAAATTTACAAAAGCTAATTTGGTATTTGGCGAAAAAAAAAGAAAGGAAATTATAGGTCCTGAAGATTGGCATCATCCAGAAACTGGAGAAAAAATAAAAGTTTATAAAAGAACAAGAAAAGGGCAAAGTGGTCTCAAAACCCAGCTATTTACTATAACTAACGATGGACAATGCATAGG
>CACAZG010000035.1 GCA_902536975.1 uncultured Pelagibacteraceae bacterium | reverse complement strand
ATCAAATAAAACCATTTATGATTTGGATTTGGATTTCAGTAATATTGATTTCATTGGGTGGGATATTAAGTTTAAAGAAAAAAAATGTCTAAAAATATAAAATTAATTTCTATCGTCTTATTTACACTGTTCTCATTTTTTATTCTTTTAAAGGGCCTAGATAAATCTAATATGTATTCTCCAAATATTCAAAAAAGTAAAATAGATTTTAATTTCAAGTCAAAATATCTTTTTTCTGAAGATGAAGTTTTTTTAAATGAACTATTAAATAATGAAGGTTGGTCTTTAATTAATATATGGGCATCTTGGTGCTTACCTTGTAGGGATGAGCATGCATTTTTATTAAATTTAAAATCTAAATATAAATTAAGTATTATAGGAATTAATTATAAAGATGATGAAAAAAATGCTAAACAATTCCTTAGTGAACTTGGAAATCCTTATACAAATATAATAACTGATCCAAAAGGGATTAATTCAATTGAACTTGGAGCTTTTGGTGTACCTGAAACTTATTTAATTGATAATAAATCCAAAGTAATTATTAAAAAATTTATTGGACCTCTAGATGATAATTCATTTGTAGAAGTTACAAAAATAATTCAATGAAAAATATAAAAATTTTATTTAAATTATTAATTATTTTTTTTTTCCTTCAAAATTATTCTTGGGCTGAAACATCTGAGCATGTTGATAAAATTTCAAAGAATTTAAGATGCCTAATTTGTCAAGGTCAATCAGTTTATGACTCCCAATCTGATTTTGCATTAAGCATAAAAATTCTAATACAAAATAAAATTGATGAGGGCAAAAATGACGAGCAGATTTATGATTTTCTTAAAAATAAATATGGAGAGTGGATAGTCTATGATCCAGAAATTAACAAAAACACATTTTTACTTTGGGTATTACCTTTGATTTTATTTGTTTTTGGCGGTATTTTAATTCTTAGAAAAGTATCTATAAAGTAGATAAAAATTTTTATGCAAATCTTTTTAAAAATAATTTTAATATACTTTTTGCTTGCATTTAATTTAGGAAATGCAGATGAACATAAATCTAATGAAAATTGGAGTTTTTATACTGGAACTTTTGATTTTAGTGATGAGGGAAAAAAGTCTACTTTATTCGGTATTCAGCATATTAATACTGGAAAAGATAAGGAGAGTTTCTTAGGGACACTACAGCCTGTGACAGGTTTAATGATAACAGCAGATAATGCAGCATACGTATATACAGGTTTTCAAATTTACAATGAGGGACCATTAAAATTTACCCCAAGTTTTACACCTGGATTATACTCCGAGGGTGATGGTAAAGATTTAGGGCACGTAATAGAGTTCAAAACTGAAATTCAAATATCTTATGAATTTTCAAATAATAGCGAGATAGCAGTATCATACAACCATATATCTAATGCGAGTCTTGGAGATAAGAATCCTGGGGCAAATAGTTATATGTTTAATTATATAAAAAAATTTTAATTTAAGAATATGAATTTAAAAGATTGTCACAATTTTAGTGATTTTAGAAAATTAGCTAAAAAAAAATTACCTTCTCCAATTTTCCATTACATAGATGGTGCAGCAGATGATGAGATAACATACGCTAGGAACACAAGTGCTTTTGATGATGTTGATTTAGTCCCAAATGTTTTAAGAGGCGTAGAAAATGTTGACCTTTCAACAACAATATTTGGAAAAAAATTGGACCTACCATTTTATCTAGCACCAACAGCCCTACAAAGACTTTTTCATTATGATGGAGAAAGAGCAGTAGGAAAAGCAGCAAAAAAATTTAATACAATGTTTGGTGTTTCAGCTTTAGCAACCGTGAGTGTTGAAGAAATATCTTCTATGATTGATACACCTAAAATGTTTCAATTTTATTTTCACAAAGACAGAGGTCTTAATGACTCTTGTCTGGAGAGGGCTAAAGCAGCAAATTTTGATGTTATGGCATTAACGGTAGATACTATTACTGGTGGAAACAGGGAGAGAGATTTAAGAACTGGCTTCACATCACCTCCAAAATTAACTTTATCAAGTCTATTTAGTTTTGCTATAAAGCCTATGTGGGGAATAAACTATTTAACAAAAGGTAAGTTTGAATTACCCCATCTTCAAGATTTTGTTAAAGAGGGTACCAGCACTAACTCTTCGATTGGAAGTTATTTTTCTACCATGTTAGATCAATCTATGAATTGGAAAGATGCTGAAAATCTTTGTTCTAAATGGGGAGGTCATTTTGCTCTTAAAGGCATAATGAGCGTTGAAGATGCAAAAAGAGCTGTAGATATTGGATGTACCGGTATAATGGTTTCCAATCATGGTGGAAGACAGCTAGACGGTTCCAGATCTCCATTTGATCAATTAGCAGAAATAGTTGATGCTGTTGGAGATAAACTTGACATTATTTGTGAAGGAGGAATTCATAGAGGAACTCATATGCTTAAAGCGTTATCCCTTGGTGCTAAAGCATGCTCAGGTGGTAGGCTTTATTTATACGCGCTAGCTGCTGCAGGCCAAGCTGGTGTTGAAAGAGCTCTTAACCAATATAAAACAGAGCTACAACGTGACATGAAACTAATGGGTTGCACAAAAATTAGCGATCTAAATAGAAGTAATTTAAGATTCAGAAGATAATGAGTCTAAAAAATTGCTACAATTTTGAAGACTTTAGAAAGCTAGCAAAAAAAAAATTACCTGCCCCGATTTTTCATTACATTGATGGTGGAGCTGACGATGAAGTCACAATGAATAGAAACACCGATTCATTTAATGACTGCGATCTAGTCCCAAATATTTTAAATAGTGTTGGTGAGCCAGATTTAAAAACTGAGGTTTTTGGAACAAAAATGGACATGCCAATTTTTTTGTCCCCTACTGCAATGCAAAGTTTATATCATCCAGATGGAGATAAAGCATCTGCTCGTGCAGCAGAAAAATTTGGTACAATTTATAGCATGTCTACAATGGCATCTTTTTCGATCGAAGAAATTGCAAATCTTTCAAGTGGACCGAAAATTTTTCAATTATATATTCATAAAGATCAATCTATAACCGACGACTTAATTGATAGATGTAAAAGAGCAAACTTCAATGGTATGTGTATTACTGTTGATACAATTGTTGCTGGAAATAGAGAAAGGGACCATAGAACAGGTTTTACAACACCTCCAAAATTTACATTAGATAGTCTAATGAGTTTCGCAATGAGACCGCAGTGGGTATTTAATTATTTTACAAATAAGAAATTTGAATTAGCTAACCTGAAAGATAAAGTTGAAAAAGGAACAAATATTGCCCAATCTGTTATGGGATATATAAATGAACAGTATGATCCAGCTATGAATTGGAAAGATGCAGAATACTGTATCAAAAAATGGGATGGTCCTATTGCTCTTAAAGGAGTTATGTCAGTTGAAGATGCAAAAAAAGCTATAGATATTGGATGTACAGCTATAATGATATCAAATCATGGAGGAAGACAACTTGATGGATCTAGATCTCCATTTGATCAGGTAAAAGCTATTAGGGATGCAGTAGGCGATAAATTAGAGGTTATATTAGATGGGGGTGTTAGAAGAGGCACACATGTATTGAAAGCACTTGCAGCGGGTGCGACAGCTTGTAGTTTTGGTAAAGCATTTTTGTTTAGTTTAGGGGCTGGCGGACAACAAGGTATTGAAAGATTATTACAAAATATGCATGATGAAATAAGACGTAACATGATATTGATGGGCTGTAAAAGTATCAAAGACCTTGATGAATCAAAAATTATTTTTCGAAAATAAATAAAAATTACTAATATAAAAAATAAGTAAAAAAAATTAAATATAATAGACATACACTAACTTTTCAGTTAGTTTTCACACCTTAAAATTAAAGTTATGAAGTTAGCGAAAAGTTTAGAAAATTTAGGAACAGAATCTGCGTTCAGCGTCTTAGCTGAGGCAAAAGCATTAGAGGCGAAAGGTCATCCAATGATACATTTGGGTTTAGGACAACCAGATTTTAAAACGCCAAAACATGTAGTTGAGGCTGCCAAGAAAGCTTTAGATGATGGTCATCATGGTTATGTTATGTCAAATGGAATTCCAGAATGTAGGCAAGCCGTAACAAGATGGATTAAAAAACGTTACAATACAGATATAGACTTTGAAAGAATTTTAATTATGCCAGGTGGAAAACCTACAATGAGTTATGCAATACAATGTTATGGTGAACCAGGAGCAGAAATAATCCATCCAACACCTGCATTTCCTATTTATGAGTCAATGATTAACTATACTGGATCCACTCCTGTACCATATGATCTAACTGAAGATAAAGATCTCAAGTTTGATCCTGATAAAATACTTTCACTTATAACTGATAAAACAAGATTGTTAATTTTAATTAATCCCAACAATCCAACAGGAAGTTTTGTTGAGAAGCCAGTTATAGATTATTTTGCAAAAGAATTAGAGAAACATCCACATGTAACTA
>CACAZG010000034.1 GCA_902536975.1 uncultured Pelagibacteraceae bacterium | reverse complement strand
AAATTGTTTCTTGTAAAATTCCACACACCTTTTTTTTATTTATTAATATATCATTAGGTTTTTTTATTTGAATTAAAGTATTAATTTTTTTATAGATTATTTTTTTAATTATTTTTAAATTTAAATTTGTTATTTTAGATAGTGATATTTTTTTACTAATTTCAAAGAAAACTGATAAAAACAAATTTCCTTTAATAGAAATCCAATTATTTTTCCTTTGTCCTTTACCTTTTGTTTGTTGATCTGTTAAAATTATTCCTCTTTGATTGCCTTGCTTAATTAATCTTAGTGCCACGTTGTTAGTGCTTTCAACTCTTTTGTATAAATATTTTTTTAATTTCATTAGATCATTGTAATTTTAGATACTATTTCTGTTATGCTGCTCGGATATATAAAGTATGCTAAAATAAATATTGTTGAAATAGCCAAAGTAATTTTTAATCCTAGATTATGTGATGTTTCATATTCTTCTTTTTCTGGATCAAAATATATAATTTTTATAATTCTCAGATAATAAAAAGCTGCAACGACGGTTGCTAATAATCCAACAATTGCTAAAAAATACATTGATTGCTCTATAACAGCTAAGAATACATAAAATTTTGCAAAAAAACCTGCAAGCGGTGGTATTCCTGCCAAAGAAAATAAAACTATCAACAATGAGAAAGACAAAATTGGATGTTTTTTAGAAAGTCCAGATAAATCCTCTATATTTTCATAATATTTATCATTTCTCTTAAGCATAAATAAACAGCTAAAAAATGCTAAATTCATTACCAAATAAATAGATATATAAGTAATAGAACTTTGTATTCCTTGGTTGCTAACTGTTGCTAATCCAGCCAACGCATAACCCATATGGCTAATTGAACTATAAGCAATTAATCTTTTTAAGTTTTTTTGACCTATGGCTGCCACAGCACCAAATATCATTGAAGCTATTGAAATAAATACGATTATGGTTTGCCACTGATCATTCATGTTAGCAAAAGGTGTGTACAAAAACTTAATGAATACAGAGAGTGCAGCTATTTTTGGAAGTATAGCAAAAAATAATGTTACAGATGTTGGGGAGCCTTGATAAACATCTGGAGCCCACATATGAAAAGGTACAGCCGATATTTTAAATGCAAGACCAACTAAAATAAAGACTATCCCAAACGTGGTACCATAATTAAATTCAGTAGAGTTTATAAGTATTTTATCAAAATTTGTACTTTCAGAAAATCCATAAGTTAATGAACACCCATATAACAGCAAACCAGATGATAATGCGCTAAGAACGAAATATTTTAGTCCAGATTCTGTAGAAAGTAAATTATCTCTATTAAAAGACGCAAGAACATATAAAGCTAATGATTGTAGTTCAAGGCCCATATAAAAAACAATTATATCATTTGAACTTATCATTATCATCATTCCCAAAATACTGCTTAGAATGAGTATCGGGTATTCAATTTTATTTAAATTGATTACTTGGATATATTTGGATCCAGTTAGCATTACAAAAATTCCTGATCCAACAAGTATAATCTTCATATAATTTGATAAATTGTCTATTAAATATGATTCATTAAATAAGTAAATTGTATCTAATGAGCTGAGATTTATTATTAGTGCCAATAA
The DNA here is from genome assembly GCA_902536975.1 of uncultured Pelagibacteraceae bacterium. GTDB lineage: Bacteria > Pseudomonadota > Alphaproteobacteria > Pelagibacterales > Pelagibacteraceae > Pelagibacter. Next base: position 3,088 of record CACAZG010000034.1, on the reverse strand, counting down.
AATAACTAATGATATATTAGATAAATTATAAATTAAACTTGCACTATTTTTTTTGAAAACTCCAACTATTAAAAATAACATTATTGATACTGATATGAAGATTTCAGGTAATATATATTGGAAATTTTCCATTAGTCTTTTGATGCAAGGTTATTAATTAAGTCAAAGTTGTACATGTTTAAAGTATTTTCTACTGATACTTCAATTGAATTCATTAAAGGCTCTGGATAAAAACCAAAAAATAAAATTGGTACTACTAAAGCTGATAAAGTGATAATTTCAAAAGGTTTTAAATCTTTCATGCTTTTAAGCTCTTGATTATTTATTTCACCAAAAACAACTCTTTTAAAAAGCCACAGCATATATGCTGCTCCTAAAATTACACCCAAACTTGCAATCATCGCTACTAAAATATTTTTTTCAAATGCGCCCATTAAAATTAAAAATTCTCCAATAAAACCCGTTGTTCCAGGCAGTCCTAGGGCTCCTAGTGTGAATACCATAAAAACAATTGCATATTTTGGCATTATGGAGACTAAACCGCCATATTTATTTATTAGTCGTGTATGATGCCTTTCATAAACAACTCCAACACTTAAGAAAAGTGCAGCAGATACAAGTCCATGACTAATCATTTGGAAAATACTACCCTCTATACCTTGTTGGGTCATTGTGAAGATACCTAGTGTTACAAATCCCATATGTGCAACAGAGGAGTATGCTATGAGTTTTTTCATATCTTCCTGCATCAAAGCAACCAGAGATGTATAAATAATTGCAATTAAACTTAAAATATAAACTAACATTGTGAAATTTTCAGAGGCTATAGGAAATAAACCTAGCGAAAATCTAATAAATCCATATCCAGCCATTTTAAGCAATATTGCTGCTAGCAATACAGATCCAACAGTTGGAGCTTCTACATGAGCATCTGGCAACCAAGTATGTACTGGCCACATTGGAGTTTTAACTGCAAAAGAACTGAAAAATGCTAACCATAATAAATTTTGATATTCAGCCTTTATGCCAAATTCATAAAGTTTTTCTACATCAGTGGTTCCTGTTATCCAATAAATTGAAATAATAGCAACCAACATAAGAACTGATCCTAATAAAGTGTACAGAAAAAATTTAAAAGCCGAGTAGACTCTTCTCTCTCCACCCCAAATACCAATTATTAAAAACATTGGTATAAGACCTGCCTCAAAAAATAAATAAAATACTACTAGATCAAGTGAGCAGAAAACGCCAATCATAAATGTTTCCATTATTAATATGGCAATTAAGAAATCCTTAAGTCTATTTGTAATTGTAGCATTAACTGAAATAATGCAAATTGGAGTTATGAAAGTTGTTAATATTACAAATAAAATTGAAATACCATCTATTCCAACTTTATAATTTATAAATCCTGATAACCATTCTCTATTTTCTACAAACTGAAAGTCTACTGAATTTTTATTAAAAACATACCAAAGATACAAAGATAATAAAAAATTCGCTAGAGAAATAAATAAAGCTACATATTTGGAACTTTGATACTTTCCACTTGATGATTTTGTGAATAGTATAAATAAAGCGCCTATTGTAGGTAGTAAAATTAAGGAAGATAAAATTGGAAAGTCCATCAGTTTAATATCAGTATTGTTAGTAAAACTGAAAATCCAATCAACATAACAAATGCATATTGATAAATAAATCCAGATTGAAATTTGACTGCTTTAATTGATAAATTTTTAATTACACTTGAAATCCCATCAGGACCAAATTTATCTATTATTGATCCATCAACTTTTTTCCATAAAAACTTTCCAGTTCTTTTTGAGGGATTAACAAATAAGTAATCATATATTTCATCAAAGTACCATTTCTTAACTAAAAATTGATAAATTGGTTCATTCATTTCTTTTAACCCTATAACTATGTTTTTATTTTTTAGATATAAATAATAAGAAAATGGTATTGCAGCAGTAACAAGTGTAGGTGTTAAAAACAAAAACCATGTTGGTGGATGATCTTTGCTGAGTGGTTCTAAAAATTTTATAGATTCACCCCAAAATTCATATGCTATTTCATGCCCTATAAATAAACCTTTAAACGCCATGCCTGCAAAAATAGCTCCTATTGCCAAGATTACTAGCGGGGCAATCATAATCAAAGGAGACTCGTGTATTTTATCAATGCTAAGTTCTTTATTATTAAAATTACCATGGAATGTTTTAAAAATAAGTCTCCAAGAATAAATTGATGTTAATAAAGCTGTAACAATACCAACAAAAGCTGCAAGTACTCCAACTCCATTCCCTCTTAGGTACGCAAATTCTATTATTGCATCTTTAGAATAAAAACCTGATAAAAAAGGAAAACCTGTTAAAGCAAGAGTCCCAATAAGCATTAATACATATGTGTATGGGAGTTTCTTTATAACTCCACCCATTTTGTTTATATCTTGTTCTTCATGGAATGAATGAATCACAGCACCAGCTCCTAAAAATAGCAAAGCTTTAAAGAAGGCATGTGTAAATAGATGAAACATCGCAACATTATAAGCACCTACTCCAGCAGCAAAAAACATATAGCCCAATTGACTACAAGTAGAATAAGCAATAATTTTTTTTATATCATTTTGAACAAGCGCAACTGTTGCTGCAAAGAAAGCAGTAGTCATTCCGATTATTGTTATTACTGTGAGAGCTAATGGAGAGTATTCATATATAGGTGAGCATCTAACAATCAGAAACACCCCTGCTGTTACCATTGTTGCTGCATGAATTAATGCAGATACTGGCGTTGGGCCCTCCATAGCATCAGGCAACCAGGTATGTAATAAAAATTGAGCTGATTTACCCATTGCTCCAATTAATAAAAGCAAACAAATCAAATCAATAATTTCTATATTAATTCCTATAAAATTAATTTCTTTATCTAAAACATTTGGAATTTGTTCAAAAACCTCATCATAATTGACTGTACCAAAAATATAAAAAATTAGAAAAATTCCAAGAGCTAAACCAAAGTCACCAACTCTATTAACAACAAAGGCTTTTATTGCAGCTTTGTTTGCACTCTCTTTTTTAAACCAAAATCC
>CACAZG010000033.1 GCA_902536975.1 uncultured Pelagibacteraceae bacterium | reverse complement strand
AATAAACAAATATATTCTTCTTTGTCTCTTCAATTCCATTAGTAATCGGTAGCATTGGGATTTTAGCTTTTTGATAGTCATCTGCTTTATAAAGGCTAAGAGCCCAAAAATGAGATGGGGTCCAAAAAAATATTATTAAGAAAAATGTTATTGGTTCAAATGTTAGCGAGTTAGTGGCTATTGTCCAGCCAATAACTGGAGGCAACGCTCCAGATGCTCCTCCAATAACAATGTTCTGTGGTGTTTTTCTTTTTAACCAAATTGTATAAACAAATACGTAAAATGCTATTGTTATAGATAATAGTATAGCTGATGTTAAATTTGAAAAATAATAAAGTCCAGCTACAGAAATAACTGATAGCAATGTACCAAATAAAAGTGCATGCTCTCTGTTTACTTTTCCAGTAGGAATTGGTCTAAGACAAGTTCTTGTCATTAATTTATCAAGATCAGCCTCATACCACATATTTAGAGCACCCGCAGCACCCGCACCCATAGTAACAAAAAAAATTGCAATTATTGAATTTAGAAATGAAACTGAAATAGGAGCTGTTAACAACCCAACAGCACATGTAAAGATAACCAAAGACATTACCCTTGGCTTCATTAATAATAATAGATATTTAAAGTACGATAAAAAACTTAATGAAACTGATTTTTTTTTAATTGTATTTGTGGTCACTACTACTCAACATTCAATGAAACAAATATTACAAGTAATATAACACCCGCTATTAAGATATGATTTCCAAGATCAAATATTCCTACTTTGCTGTTTTTCTTATCAATTAATCTTCTACGCAAAGGTATTTGATCATAAGGATTTATCGAGACTTTATCTCCTTGTTCTTTTTGGTTTTCAACTTTTACTGAATAACCAAACCATACAATATAAATAAAAATTACAAAAAGTATTAAAAAGAAAGCTAAATAACCGTAAGCATCCATTTTAAGCTCCACCTCCAACTACAAAATAAAACAGTCTTGAAAATAAAGTATATTGAAATTCAGCTGCCATTAAAAATATGAAGCAAGCTATAGCTGTCATTGGCCATAAAAGAACGTTTACCAATGCATATCTTTCCCAAAATAGGTGCATGAAAAATGCCATTATCAGACCGGCTTTTAGGAACATGAAGAATAATATTAATGACCATCTTAGCATTCCTTGGAATTGATACCAGTCGACCATGTAAGAAAAAAAACTGAGTACGAATAACAAAGTCCAAATCCAAAGATAAATTCCAATTTTATGTGTGGAAGCCTCCTCTTTTTTGTCTGTTTTTTCAATATTATTTGTATTTTCCATATTTTATTTTACCACAAGTAAAAGAATGCAAAAATAAAAACCCATACAAGATCTACGAAGTGCCAATAAAGACCTAAAATCTCAATTTCTACATAATCGCCCTTTAATTTTGTGAACCATCCCTTTTTACCTTTTTCGTAGTGGCCAGCAAAGACTTTATAAGTGTATATAAATAAAAAAATTACTCCGATAGATACGTGGAAACCATGAAAACCAGTTATCATAAAGAAAAATGATCCAAATTGAGCAGCTCCAAATGGATTTGCCCAAGGTCTAACACCCTCATGAATTAATTTTGACCATTCATAAGCCTGCATCCCAACAAAAGTTAAACCTCCTAACGCCGTTGCTAACAAGAGCCATCCACACATTTTTCTATTTTTTTCGTATCCATATTTAACAGCGATAGCCATTGTTCCACTACTGGTAATCAAGACAAAGGTCATAAGAGCAATCAGTAATAACGGAACAGGTACACCAAATGCCTCTAGCGCAAATACTTCACTAGGGTTTGGCCACTCGACAGGAGTTGAACCCCTTCCTTTCATGTATGAAATTAAAAAACAACTAAAAACAAAAGTATCACTTAATAGAAAGATCCACATCATGGCTTTACCCCAATGTACACCTTTGAACATTGTTTGGTCTGAGGCTGTATCAGACGCCATTCCCTTAAACCCTGGTTTAAGTTCGAAGCCGTCTATTTTTGGTTCAGACATTTATTTCTCTTATGTTTTTTCTACTTCTGTATGTATTACTTCACTCGGAGCAGTAGTTTGTGGAATATAATCCTCCTTAGCCCCTGGAACACTAAAGTCATATGGCCATCTGTGCACGACCGGAAGTCTGTCACCGAAATTACCATGTTCTGGTGGAACAGTAGAAGTGTACCACTCTAGTGAATTAGCTTTCCAAGGATTTTGCTCAGCCTTTTTACCTGTTTTTAATGTTTTAATTATATTGAAGATTAAAATAAATTGTGCAGCACCAACTATGAATGCCGCAATACTAATAAATTCATTCATTCCCACTGCTGATGTCATATATGGACTATCATACATTTCAAAATATCTTCTTGGAACTCCAATAAATCCTAAATAGTGCATCGGGAAGTAAATGGAGTAAGCTCCCAAGAAAGTAATCCAGAAATGCCATTTTCCAAGACCTTCGTCTAACATTTTCCCCGCGACTAATGGGAACCAGTGATAAACTGCACCCATAATTACCATCAACGGTGCAATACCCATTACCATGTGGAAGTGCGCTATCACAAAATAAGTATCTGATAATGGAACATCAACTGATACGTTTCCTAAGAATATTCCAGTAATTCCACCATTAACAAATGTTACTATAAAACCTAAACACCACAACATAACTACGTTAATTCTTATATTTCCTCTCCATAAAGTTAGTATCCAGTTATAAACCTTCATGGCTGTTGGGACTGCAATAATTAATGTAGTTGTTGCAAAGAAGAAACCAAACCAAGGGTTCATTCCGCTTACATACATGTGGTGTGCCCAAACAAAGAAACTTAATGCTCCAATTCCAACAATTGCCCAAACCATCATTCTATATCCAAAGATATTTTTTCTAGCATGAACAGAAATTAAATCTGAAACTATCCCAAAAGCAGGAAGTGCAACAATATAAACCTCAGGGTGTCCAAAGAACCAAAATAAATGTTGGAAAAGAATTGGGCTTCCACCACCATATTCTAGAACTTCACCAGCCTTTAATATTGTTGGCATGAAGAAACTAGTTTGTAAAACCTTATCTAAAGTCATCATTATGGCACTTACCAATAATGCTGGAAATGCTAACATTGCAAGAACTGTAGCAGTAAATATACCCCAGACTGTAAGGGGCATTCTCATTAATGTCATTCCTCTAGTTCTAGCTTGAAGAATTGTAATCATGTAATTTAGTCCACCCATTGTAAATCCAATTACAAAAAGAGATAAAGAAATAAGCATTAATAAAATTCCCATTCCTGCTCCAGGAGTACCTTCTAAAATTGTTTGAGGAGGATATAAAGTCCATCCAGCTCCTGTTGGACCACCTGGTACAAAGAAACTTGCCATCAAAACTGCAACGGCAACAAAGAACATCCAAAAACTTAACATGTTTACATATGGAAAAACCATATCTCTTGCCCCAACCATTAATGGTATTAAATAATTACCAAACCCTCCAAGAAATAGTGCGGTTAAAAAATAAACTACCATTATCATTCCATGCATGGTTACGAATTGATAATAATGTTCTGCAGTCATGAAACCAGCTAACTCTGGAAAACCTAGTTGAAGTCTCATTAACCAAGATAAAATTAATCCAACTACTCCAGTAAAAACCGCAGTCAAAAAATATTGAACACCAATTACTTTTGCATCTTGGCAAAATACCCATTTCTCAATAAAACTGTGTGGATGGTATAATTCTTGTTCACCAACTTCTGAAGGTCTTACATAATCTATGTCAGGATTCACTGAACCTGTTGAACCATCCATTACCTCTGATGATTGTGCTTGATAAGATTTATTATTATCGTATTCGTCTGACATATTTTTATCCTTTATATATATATTTTTTTAAATTATTAAATTGTTATTTTTTAGCTAATTTGTTCCCATCTACATTTAATTTTTCATATCTAGCAGATAATTGTTCGAATGTTTCTTGTTCTCCTAACCAAGCTTCATAATCAGCTTTATCTTGAACTTCAACACCACCTCTCATCGCATAGTGTCCAACTCCGCAATACTCTGCGCATAAAACTTCATATTCTCCAACTTTGTTAGGTTCAAACCAATAAAAAGTTACTGTCCCAGGCACAGCATCCATTTTTGCTCTGAACTGAGGTACATACCAGTTATGAAGTACATCTACAGATCTTAATAAAATTTTTACAGGTCTATTATTTTCTAAATTTATTACATCACTTTCTACCATTATGTCATCCTTACCAAATGGATCATCTGGATTAATGCCAAACGGATTATTATCAGCGATGTTCCTGACTTGAGTTGTTCCTAATTTTCCATCTTTACCTGGTAATCTGTATTGCCATCCCCACTGCCATGCCATTACATCAACTTCGATTGCATTCTTTGGTACATTTACATATTGATTCCATATTATAAGTCCAGGCGCTAACAGAGCAGCAACTCCTAATGTTGTTGCCCATGTTAAAATTTTTTCTAATTTTTTGTCTTCAGGTTTATATTCTGCTCTTCTACCCTCTTTATGTTGGTATCTAAAAACGCAATAAATCATGAATAGACAAACAGCTACAAAAACTCCCCCACCTACCCAAAAAGTAAGTGTGATTGTATCATCCATTCCTTTCCAATTAGATGCTATGTCTGTCCAATACCAAGGTGTAAAGATATGAAATAGTATCGATCCGATGATGACTAGTAAAAAAATAATTCCTGCGTGCATAGTGCCTGTATAGAATAATAATTTTATAAATACCTATGACAAAATGTCATAAAACATATTAATTATACTAATATAATCAATATATTTATGTTCGGTAAATTAGGTATTTTAATAACAATACTTGTCTTAGTTCTAGCATTCTATTTTGTAATTTCTTTAGGAGCTGGAAGATTTTCAAAAGGAGAGGCTAAACCTGAAACGAAGAAATATCTTAGATCAGTAAACATTTTGCTAATAATTATTGCAGTGTTTGGATCTGTGTTAGT
>CACAZG010000032.1 GCA_902536975.1 uncultured Pelagibacteraceae bacterium | reverse complement strand
CAAAAGAAAATATTTCAGACCATCTACCATTGGATAAAAGAAATGGTGGCATCAGACAGAGATTATGGAAAATCAGAGCTGATAAAGTAATAGTAGCAACTGGTGCTATAGAAAGACCCCTTGTATTTAATAATAACGATAGACCAGGAATAATGCTTTCTAACTCTGTTAAAAAATATTTAGACTTTTATGGTGTGTCTTGTGGTTTCAATAATGTGATATTAACTAATAATGATAGCGCTTATGAAACAGCTGTTTCCTTGAAAGAAAAAGGAATATCTGTCGAAATGATAGATATAAGAAAAAAATCTAATTCGAAAATTGTAAAAAATGCTGAACAAATTGGAGTTAAAATCTATTGGAACTCAACAGTGGTTAACACTTTTGGTCTTAGAAAAATAAATTCTGTTGAGATAATGAATTTATCTGAGGATGGATCAAATGTTGTTGGAGAAAAAAATAGAATTAACTGTGATTGTTTGGCGATAAGTGGTGGTTGGACACCAATGGTCCACATGCACACACAATCTGGTGGAAAGTTAGATTTTAGAGAAATTGATCAAACTTTTATACCAAATGAAATCGACAAAAATCATATTAATGTTGGTTCATGTAATGGTGACTTTGAACTTGAAGAAATAATTAATAATACAAATAAAAAGGTAAAAAATTTTTTGAAGGTAAGTGAAACTGAATTTGACAATATTTCTGTACTAAACTCAAAAGAATTAGATAAAAGAAATATATGGTTACTACCAAATTTTATATCAGAGAGTAAATGCAAATCTTTTATTGATTTTCAAAATGACTCTACTGCAAAAGATATAAAACTTGCCCTTAGAGAAGGTTTTAAATCTATTGAACATGTAAAACGTTACACAACAACTGGTATGGCAACTGATCAAGGCAAATTATCCAACATGCATGCATTGGGTATTATTGCCGATACAGCCGGAGTTAAAATGGGTACATTAGGAACAACAACATTTAGACCTCCGTTCACGCCATTAACTTTCGGATCAATAGTTGGAAGAAGTGTAGGTAATTTTTTTGATATAATAAGAAAAACCTCAATTCATGAGTGGCATATTCAAAATAAAGCTAAATTCGAAAATGTTGGACAATGGAAAAGGCCTTGGTACTACCCTATTAATGACGAAGGTCTTTATGATGCTGTTCAAAGAGAAAGTAAGGCAGCTAGAGATAGTGCAGGAATTTTAGATGCTTCTACACTTGGAAAAATAGATATTCAAGGAACTGACGCATCTGAATTTTTAAATAGAGTTTACACAAATGCATGGTCAAAATTAGGAATTGGAAAATGCAGATATGGATTGATGTTAAATGAAGATGGCATGGTTTATGATGATGGTGTTACGACAAGATTAGGTGAAAATCATTACTTAATGACCACAACAACAGGAGGAGCAGCTAATGTTCTTTCAAAACTTGAGGATTATTTACAAACAGAGTGGCCTGAATTAGATGTTTACTTAACTTCAGTCACAGACCACTACTCGACAGCAAGTATATGCGGTCCAAACTCTAAAAAAATATTAAAAAAAATATTTCCACATAAAGATTTTAGTGATGATGCTTTTCCCCATATGTCTTATCAAAATGGCAAAATTGATGAGATAAATTGTAGAATAATGAGAATAAGTTTTACTGGCGAACTTAGCTATGAAATTAATATAGAGTCAAAATATGGAAAATCGTTATGGGAAAAATGCATTGAGGCAGGAAAAGAATTTAAGATTACACCTTACGGAACAGAAACCATGCATTTATTAAGAGCTGAAAAAGGTTTTATTATTGTTGGTCAAGATACAGATGGAACTATGACGCCAATTGACCTGCAAATGGATTGGATAGTTAGCAAAAAAAAATATGATTTTATTGGAAAAAGATCACTTTATAGAAGTGATACTATTAGAGAAGATAGAAAACAACTTGTAGGATTACTTACAGATGATCCAAATGAAATATTAGAAGAAGGAGCTCAAATTGTTTCTGATATGAGCAAAAAACCAATAGAAATGATTGGGCATGTAACATCGAGTTACTTTAGCCCAAATTTAAATAAATCAATTGCACTTGCTGTAGTAAAAAGTGGAAAAAAAATGAATGGCCAAAAACTTATTGTACCAATGGAAAATAAAAACATAAATGTAACAGTTTCTGACTCTGTTTTTCTAGATAAAGAAAATAAGAGGATTAATGCTTAATCAAGAATATCCTAAGTTTGAAAAAAGTTCATTTGAAGGTCTCGAAATTTCATTATCTGAACCAAATGTAAAAATAAATTTAAGAGGAAAAAAGAAAGAATTTTTTACCAAAATAGGAAAAATCTTATCTATAATTTTACCTATTGAGCCAAATACAAGTTCATCAAATCAACAATACAATACACTGTGGCTAAGTCCAGACGAATGGTTAATATATTTTAACGGTGAAGATCGACAATTATTCAATAATCTTTTTAATGAAATTTCAAAATACAATTTTGGTTCAGTCGTTGATGTTTCAAATCAATGGATTTGTATTAATATAAAAGGCAATAAGACTTTTGATCTTCTTTCCTCTGGATCGCCATTTAATTTTGACAGTTTCAAAAAAACTAAGAACTCAGTTACACAAACCCTGTTAAATCATACAGATGTGATAATCCACCATAAAGAAATAAATGAAATTAATCTTTTTGTAAGAAGATCCTTTTCAGAAGATTTATGGATGTGGATTAAGGACAGTGCTAGATTTGTCTAATTTTTTTTTTATATAATAGCAAACATACGTAAATAAAAGTATAGATAGAGTCCACTGGAAAACAAACCATAGCCAAAAAAAAGTATCAAAGTCTGCAGATAAGTATTTAGCTAAATAGAAAACACATATTGGCACTAGTACATTTCTCATCATATTATTTACCATTGCATAATTTGACTTCTTCAAACCCATAAAAAAACCATTAGATAAAAAGAAAATTGGGTAAGCCGGTAATATAAAAGCTGCAATTTTTAAATATCTTCTTCCATATTCTAATACCACTTCGTTGCTAGAAAAAAACCTTGGAACAATATCGGCTGTTAAATAAACTAATATCCCTGAAAAAAACATTAAGATAAGCCCGTATTTAATTGAAACGAAGTAAGTATCTTTAACTCTATCAAAGTTATTTGCACCAAAGTTTTGAGCTATAATTGAGATTATTGCAGTATTTATTCCCAGTATTGGCAGTAAAACAACCTGCTCTATTCTCGTAGCTGCGCCATAACCAGCAACTGCTAGCTCACTTGTCTGACCAACATAAGTAAAAATAAATGTAGCTGCTACAGCATATCCACATATTGCAATTGATATTGGCATTGATTGAAAGAAAATATTTTTTAAAAAAATAAATTTTACATTAAAATATTCAATTGTAATTTTTTTTACACGTGGATTTTGTAAAACTTTAAAAAGAATAATTAAAAATGCTATTAATTGAGCAATAATTGTTGATAAACCTATTCCCATCATTCCCATTGCAGGAATAAACAAAAACCCAAATATTAAGATGGGATTAAGAATTATATTTAAGAGAAAACTAAGGATTAAAACATTTCTGTATGTTTTTGTATCTCCTTCAGCATGTAAAAGCGAATTTAATGAAACAACTAGGAAAAATAGGAATGATCCATAAAACATAATATTTGTATATTGGAGACCCAAATTTGTAATTTCTTGAGTTGATCCCATCAGATTAAATACCTTTTCCGAAAAATAGAGTCCTATAAATGTGATAAAAACTGAAATTAATAAACCATAAATTATAATATGAGTAAAATAGTACGAAGCATTTTTTTCATTTTTTTCTCCAATACTATTTCCTATCAATGAAGTTCCACCTACAGTAACACCAATAGATGTTGCAACAATTATAAAGTATATAGGAAAAGATTTACTCAAAGCTGATAGAGCCTCTGGTGAAATTAATCCAGAATAAAATGTATCTACAATATTGTATAAAGTTTGAAAGAGCGTTCCAACGCTTGCTGGTATTGCAAGTTTTCTTACAAGAACGGGAATATTTTCTTTAAGCAAGTCCATATAAATTAATTATTATTTTAATATTCTTTTTTGAAGATATGTCTCTTACCTAATTTTTTTGCAAGTAATATCTGTTTTTGCCTCATAGCAAATCTTGATTTTTGATCATCTGTTAAAGAATCGTGACATTTTGGACAATGAATGCCTTCTAAATATTTAGAAGATTTTTTTTCTTTGATAGAAACAGGTTTTCTGCAACCACTACAAATTGAATAACTGCCCTGCCTCAAGCCATGTTTTATTGAAACTCTATTATCAAAAACAAAACATTCGCCATTCCATTGACTATTTTTTTTATTAATATTATTCAGATAGTTAATAATTCCGCCTTTTAAAACATATACATTTTTAAATCCTTTTTTTTTCAAATAAATATTTGCTTTTTCGCACCTGATACCGCCTGTACAAAACATTGCTATATTTTCGCTATTTTTAAATTGATTTAAATATTTAGGAAATTCACGAAAGTTTTCTATTTTTGGATTTAAAGATTTTTTAAAAGTACCCACATCATACTCAAAAGATTTCCGTGCATCTATCAAAACTGTATCCTTTTTTTTAATTATTTTATTCCATTCCCTTGGATTAAGGTTGTTCTTAGGAAAATTATAGTTTCTAACTTTAAAACCCATTGGAACAACTTCTTTTTTGATTTTAATTTTAAGTTTATGAAATGGATTAAATTTACTATTAGAATTATTTTCTGAATTAAATTTTTTTATAGATAATATTTTTTTTAGAAGTTTATTGAATTTTAAAATGTTATTTTTTTTATCTGAAATTGTTCCATTAACACCTTCGGGTGAAATTATTATTGTTCCTCTAATTTCATAATCTTTAAGATTATTTTCTAATCTATTTTTCAATTTTTTTAGATTATTAAGTTTTTTAAATTTATAAAAACCAAAAATATTAAACATTATAAAACCCTACAAACAGTCATTCCATCTCCTA
>CACAZG010000031.1 GCA_902536975.1 uncultured Pelagibacteraceae bacterium | reverse complement strand
GATGGGGTCGCACTTGGATGTGAAACACATGTTGATAGTGGTATTTTCACAGTTTTATATCAAAATAAAAAAGGTGGTCTCCAAGTTCAAAACCGAAAAACAAAAAAATGGCATGATGTTCCTTTCAATAAAAATGCCTTGGTAGTTAACACAGGTAGAGCGCTAGAATATTTAAGCAAAGGCAAGTTTAAAGCAACAAATCATAGGGTATTGTGGAATAAGCAAAAAAGGCTCTCTGTTCCTTTCTTTTTTGAGCCTTCTTATGACTTTAAAATGAATCTTTCCTTTTTAAATAAGCGAAGATTTAGTAACGGTGGCATCAGATATGATAAATTTCTAAATAAGTCTTTAAAAAAATTCGTTGAATATCAAAGATAAGAATAATAATATTGTCATATAAAGCGATACATAACTCGTCGTAAAATCTTATACGAAAGTGGGATCGGTCGTCTTTAAATTAATTTTTAAAGGAGGCTTTAATGAAGTTTGGTTATTTTTGTAATACCACCAATTGGACTCATAAACCATATCACCAGCTATTAGATGAGACTAAAGAAATCACAGAATTTTGTGATCAAAATAGTTGGAATTCAATATGGTTTACAGAACATCATTTTAATCATGAGGGAATGGAATCTTGCACAAACCCTTTAATGTTAGGAGCAGATGCTGCAGCAAGAACAAAAAATATAAGAATAGGACAAGCTGCAAACGTAATTACTTTTCATAACCCAATAAGATTGGCAGAAGATATCGCTACACTTGATCAACTTTCTAAAGGAAGAGTAGAAGTTGGTGTTGCCAGAGGAGTTTATGGTCGAGAAGCAATAAATCTAAATAAAGAAGCAGATTTAAAAGATCAGGCAAAAAACTTTAGATTGTTTGCAGAGACATTAGAAATTTTAAAAAAAGCTTGGTCAGAAAAATTTTTTAATCACGAAGGAGAGTTTTATACTTATCCATCACCTAACTATGTATGGCAACATGATATGAGTCCACCTAGTGAAGAATTTATGAATATGGAAGATAGTACTATGAAAAAAATTAGTGTTCTGCCTAAGCCGTATCAAAATCCACATCCTCCAATACATCAAGTTGTAGATGGTATAAGATCTATTGAGTGGGCTGCAGAAAATAATATTAATGTAATTATGTGGATACCTACTGTTAAGGCACTCAAATTAAGATTTGAAGCATACAAAAATAAAAGATCAGAAGTTACTAAAAAAAATGTTCCTTTAGGAGAAGGAGTAACTCTTGTTAGAGATATGTTTGTTGCAGACACAATGGAAGAAGCTAGAGAGAAAGCTGGAGAACACATGGTAAATTATATGAGATGGGTTTGTCATTGGAGAGGCCTAGGAAATCATATGGATCCAGGTGAAGAACTCCCACAAACAAAAGGGAAATTAGATCTTCTTAACTATGAGTTTTTACACAAGAGAAATATGTTATTTGGTACTCCTGAATACGTAACAGATAAGATAAAAGAACTTCAATCAGAACTAAATCTTCAAAATCTTCAGGTATGGTCTAACTTTCCGGGTGTTAAACATGAAGATTGTATGAAAAGTATTAAATTATTCACTGAAAAAGTAATGCCTAACTTTAAAGATGATCTAGATACTGAAGTTAAAAAAGTATCGTGATTAAGTCCAAGAATACCTTGACCGGTGGTCAAGCGGCAGTGAAATCCCTAAAAAAAGAAAAAGTAAAACACGTCTTTGGTTTAATTGGTTCCGCTACAATGGAAATGTTTGATGCGTTGTATCATGAAAAAAAAATTAAATTTATAGGTGTGAGAGATGAAAGAACAGGAACTCACATGGCCGATGGTTATGCAAGGGCTTCTAATCAACCTGGTGTTATTATTGCTGGGCAAAACGGCCCAGGAGCAACAAATCTAGTTACAGGTATTGCTCAAGCAAAAGCAGCATTTTCGCCTGTTGTATCTATTGCGGGTTTATATTCTACCAAGGATAAAATGGAAGATGCATTCCAAGGACTTGATCAACAGTCACTATTTAATCCAATAACCAAAAAAACTTGGACTGTAAAAAAGGCAAGTCATATTCCAAAAGTCTTTAGCGATGCATTTAATCTCGCAATGTCACCAAGGAGAGGACCAGTTTGTATAAACTTACCAAGAAATGTGCTTTCAGATACATCAAAATTCAAAATCAATGAAAATAAAAAGTCTTTTAAAAGTGAAAGTAATTTAAAAAGCAAAAAAGATTTTATTCAGAAAACAACTAAACTTATTCTTAATTCTAAGAAAACTGTAATTGTTGCTGGCGGAGGTATAAAATATAATTCAAAATTTAAATCTGTAACTGATCTTGCTGAATTTTTAAACGTTCCAATAGTAACAGCTGCTGGACACGGAGACGCAATACCATTTAGCCACAAACTAAATGCTGGACAAATGGGGCCAAGGGGTAATTTAGTTGCTTCAAGACTGGTGAAAGAAGCAGAACTTATTATTGCACTAGGTACAAGACTTGGTTTTAATTCTACTTTCTATTCTTATGATAACATAAATAAGAAAGCTAAAATTATTCAAGTTGAATTAGAAAAAAAAATGTTAGGAAGATATTTTCCTATAAGTATTGGTATTCATGGCGATGCTGCAAATGTTGCAAATCAAATGTTGAATGATTTAAAAAAACAAAAAAAAATTTTAAGTTATAAAGAATGGACAAATAATTTTTTATTAGAAAGATCAAAGTTTTTGATAAATAGGGATAATATAAAATCTAAAAATTATCCAATACAACCAAATGGACTATTCAAAGAGTTAAGAAAAGTTCTTCCTAAAAATTCAGCTATTACACTTGATGCTGGAACACTTTGCCTTCAAGCTACTGATGCTTTAGAGTATTACAATCCTCCTTCTCTTTTTACTCCTTTAGATTTTGGATTAGTAGGTTTTTCATTTGCTTGTGGTTTAGGCATTAAGGTTGCAAAACCTAATAAAACTGTAGTTAGTTTAATGGGCGATGGCGGATTTGGCATGACCATTTCAGAATTAAGCACTGCCGTAGAACATGGAATAAATACAATTACAATAGTTATGAATAATAAGAGTTGGGGTGCCGAAAAGGCTTACCAAAAAGATTTTTACGGTGAAAGATATTTGGGCGCAGATATTCAAAGTCCTCCTTTTGATGAGGTTGCTAAACTTTACGGCGCAAAAGGAATTAAAGTGAAAAAATTATCAGAGGTAAATCAAGCAGTTAAAAGTGCACTTAAAACAAACAAACCAGTTGTTATAGATGTTGATGTAGATCCAAAAGCATTATACAGTTTTAGAAGAGATAGCTTTACACATCGAATTAATAAATGAAATTAGAATTAAGAAAATTTAATAAATTTGTAGATAAAACTTTTATTGAGGGTGGAAAAGAAGCTAAAGATCCAGTTTTAATGGTTTCTGTAGCAGCAGTTTTTAAAAATCCCTGGGACGGTAAAGGTTTTGTAGAAGACTTAAAACCTATAATTTTAGATCTAGCTCCAAAACTCGGAGATTTACTTGTGCCAGAACTAATTAAAGAAATAGGTTCTCCTGATAAAATATTAGCTTATGGAAAAGCCGGTGTAGTTGGATTAAATGGAGAAATTGAGCATGCATCTGCTTTTATTCACACATTGAGATTTGGTAATAAATTTAGAGATGCAGTCGGTGGTACATCTTACCTAAGTTTTACAAATACAAGGGGTCCTGCCGGATCAAAAATATCAATTCCAATGATGCATAAAACTGACTCGGGTTTAAGACCTTATTATTTAACACATGAGTTTACAATACATGATGCTCCATTTGATGATGAAATTGTAATCGCAATAGGAGGGGCCTCAACTGGAAGAGCACATGCAAGAACAGGCGATAGGTACCAAGACATGAAGGAAATGGGCATTGAACCAAAGTAATAATGATCAATGCAAGAGATTCTAAAGGTACATTTTATATATTAAATAAAAAAAATAGAACTCCAATCATATTTATCCACGGCGTGGGACTTGATCACTCTATATGGGATCCGCAGATAAATGAATTTGATAATACTGTTTTAATTTATGATATTCTAGGTCATGGCAAAACACCTTTAAATAAAAATGATTTAAGTTTTGATGACTTTTCGGATCAAATAATAAACTTAATTGATGAATTAAAATTTAATAAAGTTCACTTAGTTGGTTTTTCTATAGGTTCATTAATTGCAAGAAATTTTGCCACAAGATTTAATGATAGACTGGCCTCTCTCACACTTTTGTGCTCTATATTTAATCGATCTGATAAAGAGCAGAAAATTGTAAATGATAGATTTGAACAGACCAAAAAAGATCATAAGCTTACTAAAGATGCTCTTAAAAGGTGGTTTACAGAAGATTTTTTAAATAAAAATTCAGATATCTCGGATAAAATTTTCACTATTCTTCAAAACAATAATATGAATAATTTTATAAAGATTTATTCCTTATTCGTGAAACATCAAGACAATGAAAAATTTGAAAACATCAAGACTAAAACTTTAGTGATAACTGGTGAAGGTGATGTGGGATCAACTCCAGAAATGTCAGTTAATTTGGGTAAAAAAATTAAAAATTCTGTTGTAAAAATTATTCCTAAAGGAAAACATCTCTGTAGTATTGAATGCTCAGATGATGTAAATAATACAATAAAAGATCATATACAAAATGCCTGAATTAAAAAAATATAAAATGTTTATTGAAGGAGAATGGGTTGACTCTGATACTAAAAAAACTTTTGAAACATTAAACCCAGAAGACAATAAACCTTGGGCTGTTGTTCCAGAAGCAAGTGCCAATGATGTGGATAAAGCAGTTAAAGCTGCTCAGAAAGCTTTTGATGGAGATTGGCCAAAAATATTACCAAGGGAAAGAGCTAAATTTTTAAGAGCTATTGGAAACAAACTTAGAGACAATGCAGAATTACTTGGCAAGATTGAAACGATTGATACTGGCAAGCTATTTAGAGAAACCAACAAACAAGCAAACTATATCGCAGAATATTATGACTATTACGCTGGTATGGCTGATAAAGTTGAAGGTACTGTTCTTCCAATAGATAAACCAAACATTCAAGCTATAACCTCAAGAATACCTATAGGTGTTATTGCTGCAATTGTGCCATGGAACTCCCAAATGTTTTTAACAGCAACAAAACTTGCTCCAGCTCTAGCTATGGGAAATACAGTTGTAATTAAATCCTCAGAGCTTGCCCCTGCGGTGATGTTTGAATTTGCAAAACTTATAGAAGAAACTGGTATTCCAAAAGGAGTAGTAAATGTGATTACAGGATTTGGAGATCCATGCGGTAAAGCTTTAACGACACATGATTTGGTTGAAAAAGTTGCCTTTACAGGAGGGCCTGAAACTGCAAGGCATATAATTAGAAACTCTGCAGAAAACTTATCTGAGTTAAGTTTAGAATTAGGTGGAAAAAGTCCTGTTGCAGTATTTGATGATGCTCATCAAGAAAATGCTATAAACGGTATTACTGCAGGTATATTTGGTGCTAGTGGACAAAGTTGTATTGCAGGTTCAAGGCTATATTTGCAAAAAGGTATCTATGATGAGTTTCTTGATAAACTCATAAAAAGAGCTGAAAAAATAAAAATAGGTGCACCTATGGATCCTGAGACTGAAATGGGTCCTTTAAGTAACTTTAAACAACTTGAAATTATTGAAAAAAATATAAAAAAAACAGTTGAACAAGGTGGAAAAATAAAATGCGGAGGCAAAAGACATCCTTTTTCTAATGACGGGTATTATTTTCCTCCAACTATAATTGAATGCGATAATCATAACCTTCCAACTGCTGAAAACGAATTATTTGGTCCAGTTTTATCTGTTATGAAATTTAATGATGAAAAAGAAGTCATAGAAAAAATGAATGATAATCAATATGGATTATCCTCAGGAGTTTATACTAGCGACTTTGCTAGAGGCTTAAGAGTATCTAATGCAATTAGAGCTGGAATAACATTTGTTAACACTTACAGATTAATTTCACCTTCAGCACCTTTTGGCGGAATTAAAGATAGTGGATATGGAAAGGAAGCGGGAATGGACTCAATTAAAGACTATACTAGAGTAAAAACTACATGGTATTACACTTCTGATGAACCAACTTTAGATCCTTTCTCTATAAGATAATATTTGTCTACAAAACACACATTACTTATTTTGTTTGTAGTTTTTTTATTAGGAAGCGCTTATCCAACAGGAAAGCTTGGATTAAATGATTCAATTCCTCCAATTCTTTTTGGAGCTTTGAGAATGGCAGTTGTATTTATATGTTTAGTACCTTTCTTTAAATTTTACATTCCTGAAAAAAAATTCATTATTCCTTTAATAGGATTTTCAATCTGTTTTGGTGTTGCAGTAAATATGTTTTTATATTTATCTATTAATGCCTCAAGTATACTAGCTCCAATAACAATAGGCGCTCAGCTTTCAATTCCATTTGGAATTATATTAAGTTCTATATTTTTAAATGAAAAAATAAGTTACAAAAAATGGCTGCTTATTATGACATCATTTTTTTGGAATTGTTGTTCTCGCTTTTGATCCAAAAGTTGTCGATGAAATAATAGGATCACTCCTAATTTGTGGAATGGCCTTTTTTTATGGACTGTCACAAGTTTTTTCAAGATATCTAAAAGATTTAGATGTTAAATATACAAATACTATAATGAGTTTTACAG
>CACAZG010000030.1 GCA_902536975.1 uncultured Pelagibacteraceae bacterium | reverse complement strand
AACTCTTATAAAATTATAAAAAAAAATATTAAAGAAATAACTAAATTAGACTGTGTAGAGTTAAAAACATGTAATTTAAAAAAATTTGTAAATATAAAAGTCAATAGAAAACAAATTGGTTCTGATCGTTTAGCTAATGCGATTGCAGTTATTGATAGTAGGTTTAATTATATTATAGTTGATTTTGGAACGGCCACAAATTTTGATATTGTTATTAAAAAAGATTATATTGGTGGAGTTTTAGCACCTGGTGTAGAACTTTCTTTGAAAAATTTAATAGATAAAGCCTCTTTGATACCTAAAATAAAGCTAGAAAAGACAGCAAATGTCATTGGTAAAAACACTAAAAGTGCTGTAAGAGCTGGTTTTTATCATGGTTATACTGGTTTAATCGAAAATATAATTAAACTTATTTTAAAACAAACTAGAAAGAAGTTTAAAATTATACTTACAGGTGGATTTGCACACTTATTTAAATCATCAATTAAAGGTATTAAAACAGTTGATAAAAATTTAACAATTAAAGGTATCTTAAGAGTTGCTATAAATTAAAAAAATATGAAAGATGAATTATTGTTTTGTCCCCTAGGAGGATCTGGTGAAATAGGTATGAACATGAACCTTTTTGCATATGGCAAGCCAGAAAATCAAAAATGGATCATTGTTGACCTTGGTGTTACATTTGCAGATGATACAGTCCCAGGTGTTGATATCATATATCCAGATCCAGGATTTATTATCGATAAAAAAGATGACTTACTAGGTATAGTTCTAACACATGCTCATGAGGATCATATTGGAGCTATTGCTCATGTTTGGCCAAAATTAAAATGTAAAATTTATGCTACACCATTTACTTCAGTATTAATTACTGAAAAATTTAAAGAAAAAAAAATTGATATAACTTCTTATTTAAAAATAGTAGAACTTAATAGCACAATAAATCTAGATCCCTTTAAAATAGAGTTTGTTACACTTACTCATTCAATATTAGAACCTAATGGTCTTAGAATACAAACTCCAGCTGGAAATATACTACATACTGGAGATTGGAAATGTGATCCAGATCCTTTAATAGGTGGAAACATAAACGCTGAAAGATTAAAGGAAATAGGCAACGAAGGCGTATTAGCTATGATTTGCGATTCTACAAATGTATTTAGTGCAGGTAGAGCAGGCTCAGAGCTTGATGTTCGTAAAAATTTACTTAAAGTTTTTCAAAGATTAAACAAAAGAATAATCGTTACCTCTTTTGCTTCTAATGTAGCTAGAATGGAGTCCGTTTTTTATTGTGCAGAAAAAACTGGTAGACATATCTCTCTAGTTGGCAGATCAATGCATAGAATTTTTAAAGCAGCAAGACAATGTGGTTATCTACAAAATGTAATTGATCCAGTAGATCCCAGAGATGCAAAAAATATATCTAGAGAAAAAATTGTCTATTTATGTACTGGAAGTCAAGGAGAACCAATGGGCGCGATGAATAGAATAGTTAAATATACACATCCAGACGTTTTTATAGAAAGAAATGATGCTGTTATATTCTCTTCAAAAATTATTCCAGGAAATGAAAAAAAATTATACAAACTTCATAACAACTTAGTAAAAGAGGGAATAGAGGTTATATCCGAAGACAATGAGTATATTCATGTTTCTGGTCATCCTAACCGTGAAGACTTAAGAGATATGTATAATTGGGTTAAGCCAAAAACAGTAATTCCTGTACACGGAGAGCATAGACATATGATAGAGCACATAGAATTTGCCAAAGAAATGCAAGTAAAATATCCAGTTCAAGTAGAAAATGGAGATATTGTAAAGTTATATCCTGGAGAAAAACCAGAGGTCTATGACAAGGCACCAAGTGGTAGAGTTTATTTAGATGGCAACGTTCCAGTAGAAGAAGATTCTAGATCAATAAAAGAAAGAAGAAATATTTCATCAAACGGGTTTTTAGAAGCTACAATTATGATAACACCAAAAGGTAACATTCACAATAAACCTTTGGTAACTTTTAAAGGTTTACCAGTATATGAGAATGATGAGTTTATTTACGGATTAGAGGAGGAAATAGAAAAAACTATTAAAACATTTTCTTTAAACAACTCAAAACAACATGATAATCTCATAGATGCTCTTAAAATAACTTGTCGTAAATTTTCAAAAGAAAAAACTGGGAAAAAACCACTAACAAATATAAACTTGGTAAGAATTTAAATAATAAAATGTATTTTTCAAAATCATTTGTACCAATTCTTAAAAACAACCCTACAGAAGCTAAAATTAAATCTCACCAGCTCATGTTAAGAGTTGGAATGATTAAGCAATCATCAGCAGGGATTTATTCATGGTTACCCCTTGGTTTTAAAGTCATGAAAAAAATAGAGCAAATTGTTAGAGAGGAGCAGGATAGAATTGGGGTTCAGGAAATTTTGATGCCGACAATTCAATCATCAGAGATTTGGAAAGAAAGTGGAAGATATGATGATTATGGAGAAGAGATGTTGCGTATTAAAGATCGTCAAAATAGAGAAATGTTATATGGGCCGACTAATGAAGAATTGGTGACAGAAATATTTAGATCAAGTATTAAATCTTATAAATCACTTCCACAGCTATTATATCATATCCAATGGAAATTTAGAGATGAATTAAGACCAAGGTTTGGAATTATGAGATGTCGGGAGTTCTATATGAAAGATGCTTACTCTTTTGATTTAAACGATGATGAAGCTCTTTTTTCTTATAATAAATTTTTCCTGTCATATTTAAGAACTTTTAAAAGATTAAATTTATCAGCAATTCCCATGGCAGCGGATACGGGGCCTATAGGTGGAAATCTTTCCCATGAATTTATAATTCTTGCTGATACTGGGGAAAGTAAAATTTACACAGACAAGAGAATATTTGATGTGAATAGCTCATCTACTTTATTGGAAAAAAATTCGCTTACTGATTTAAGACAGCAATATGAAAAATTTTATTCTGTTACAGACGAGAAGTTTGACCAGAAAGAATTTGAAAAATCAGTTCCGGAAGAATTTAGAGTAAATACAAAAGGAATAGAGGTAGGTCATATATTCTATTTTGGAGATAAATATTCAAAACCAATGAATGCTGCAGTAGATTTTAATGGTAAAAAAGAATTTGTTAAAATGGGATCTTATGGAATAGGTGTTTCAAGATTGGTGGGTGCCATAATTGAGGCTAAATATAACGATAAAGATGAAATAATGAAATGGCCAATATCAGTAGCTCCTTATCATTGTGCAATAATTCCAATGATTAAAAAAAATGACAATTCAAACTTAGAAAAATGTAACAAAATATTCGAATATTTTAAATCTAAAAATATAGACACTATTATAGATGATACAGAAGAAAACATTTCTGCTAAAATAAAAAAATTTAATTTAATCGGAATTCCATATCAATTGATAATTGGAAGCAAATCTGAGGGAAATTTATATGAGTTTAAGGAAATTAATGGAGAAACCCAAAAGTTGAAAGTTGAAGATATTGCTTCACAAATAATAAAAGCTAAGCAAAATTGATTTCACAACTAGAAAAAGAGATTATATTTAGATTTTTAAAAGCTAGAAAAAAAGATGGCTTTTTAAATATAATCTCTATCTTTTCTTTTATTGGTATTGGTTTGGGAGTAGCTGTACTAATAATTGTTATGTCGGTAATGAATGGTTTTAGAACAGAGTTAATAAATAAAATTGTGGGTTTTAATGCCCATGCTGTTGTAAAGCCTTACGACAAACCTTTAGCATTTAAGACTGATAAAGACTTTGCAAAAGGTATTTTTTCAAATGATGGAGAAGCAGTAATTCTTTCAAAACAAAACACAAAAGGCATCCTTTTAAAAGGATATTTAAAAAATGATTTTAAGACACTAGAAATATCAAATAATCAAAAATATTTTGGATCAACAGATTTAAAAAATAATTCAATTTCAATAGGAAAAGATTTAAGCTTTTTACTTAATATAGATATTGGTGATCAAATTACAATAATGTCACCATCTGGTGTTCAAACAATTGTTGGGTCTTTTCCAAGACAAGATAAATTTGAAGTAATTTCAATATTTGATAGTGGGATTGGCGAATTTAATGAAAATGTAGCATATATCAATCTTAATACACTAGAAGATTTTTTTGATAAAAATAAAAACAAAAGATTTACTGAGTACTATTTTAAAGATCCAAAAAAAATAGAATATCACAAAAAAAATTTAATAGATTTATTTCCTAATGCTTATGTTTACACATGGGCAGATTTAAATGAGTCATTATTTTCAGCTTTAAAAGTTGAGAGAAATGTAATGTTTATAATCTTATCTTTAATAATAATTGTAGCTGCATTTAATATTATTTCTGGTTTAACTATATTAGTTAAAAATAAAACAAGGGATATAGGAATTTTAAAATCTATTGGAGTAACAAATACATCAATTAAAAAGATTTTCTTTTTTGTTGGATTTATTATTGGAACTTCAGCAACCTTGTTCGGTATTTTATTTGGGACTTTATTTTCATACTATATTGAAAATATTAGAAAATTTATTTCTAATACGTTTGATATTACATTGTTTCCAGAAGAAATTTACTTTTTAAGCACCCTTCCATCAGAAATAAACGTAAATTCAATTATCTTAATTACATTATGTTCAATAATAACAACCTCTATTGTATCTATTTATCCAGCTTCAAGAGCAGCAAAATTAGACACAATACAAACTTTAAAATATGAGTAATTTTTTAAAATTAAATAATCTATCAAAGAAGTATGAAAAAAATAAAACTCTTAAAGTTTTAAATAATATAAATTTTAAATTTGAAGCAGGAAAAGTATATTCTATTATGGGACCTTCAGGGTCTGGTAAATCAACATTATTAAATTTAATGTCATTAATTGATAATCCTACATCTGGTTTTATTGAATTTAATAAAAAGAAAATTGATACAAATAGCTCAATTGAGAATGATAATATACGATCAAAAAATATTGGTATTATTTATCAAGACAAAAATTTATTGCCCGATTTTACAGCACTAGAAAACGTAATATTGCCAAATTTGTTAATTTCTAACAATAAAACAAAATCAAAAGAATTAGCAAAAAAATTGATAAAAAAATTTAATTTAACCTCAAGATTAAATCATTATCCATCTGAGCTTTCAGGTGGAGAAAATCAAAGGATAGCAATAGCGAGAGCTTTAATTAATGAACCAAATATTATTTTAGCAGATGAACCTACGGGTAGTTTGGATTTTGAAAATGCTAAACAAATATTTAAAATTCTATTTAATCTAAAACAACAAAATAGAATTATAATTTTTGCAACCCACAATAGATATTTTGCTAATTTAGCAGATTGTAAAATAATCATGAATAATGGTAATATGCAGA
This sequence comes from uncultured Pelagibacteraceae bacterium, assembly GCA_902536975.1. Lineage (GTDB taxonomy): Bacteria > Pseudomonadota > Alphaproteobacteria > Pelagibacterales > Pelagibacteraceae > Pelagibacter. The sequence continues at coordinate 1,517 of CACAZG010000030.1, read as the reverse complement.
TTACCAATGCGTCAATCTAAAAACAAATCTTTCAGTCAAATTAAAATTCATTCGCAATATTCAATTTGTGAAGGTGCTTTAAAAATTGATGATCTTAAAGAGTATTGTAAAAAAAATAAAATTCAATCAGTTGGATTGAGCGATACTTATAATTTATCTGGAGCATTAGAATTTTCAGAAAATATTTCTTCAGTTGGAACTCAACCAATTATAGGATCTCAAATATTATTTAATTATAAAAATAATTTTGGAATTATTCCTTTAATTGCTAAAAATAATAAAGGGTATCAAAATATAATTGAACTTTCTTCTAAATCTTATTTAGAAAATTTAAATAATGATAATCCACATTGCTCTATTGATGATTTGTTAAAATATGATGATGGAGTAATTGTATTATCTGGGTCAATAAACAATCTAATTGGAAGTCTTTTTAATAAAGGCTTATTTGAAGATTTAGACGAATTGATAAAGTTATTAAGCCATAAATTTGGTGACAATTTTTATTTAGAAATCCAAAGACATGGTGACCAAAATGAAAAACAATTTGAACTTTTTAATTTAAGCCTTTCAAAAAAATATAAAATACCAATCATCGCAACTAATGAAGTGTATTATTTAAACAAAGAAATGTATGAAGCCCATGATGCTCTAATGTGCATTGGCCAAAAAACCTATATAAATGATACTAATCGTTCCAGGTTTTCTAATAATCATTATTTAAAATCATCTAAAGAGATGGATGAATTATTTAAAGATCTACCTGAAGCATTGGAAAATAATTATAATTTACCCTTCAGATGTAATTTCAGACCAATACCATCTAAACCTATCCTCCCTAATATAAATTCTGAAAATGTAAATGTTAACGAAGCATTAAAAAATAATTCTTTAAAGGGTTTAGAGGAAAAATTTAAATTTGATAAAGAACTGATTATTAAAATTAATAAAGACGATAAGATTAAAGATATATACAGAAATAGATTAAATCATGAAATTAAAATTATAACAGAAATGAATTATTCAGGGTATTTTCTGATTGTCTCAGACTATATAAAATGGGCAAAAAAAAATAATATACCTGTTGGCCCTGGCAGAGGTTCTGGAGCTGGCTCGTTGGTTGCTTGGTGTCTCTCAATTACAGATATAGATCCAATTAATTTTAATTTAATTTTTGAGCGATTTTTGAATCCTGATAGAATATCCATGCCTGATTTTGATATAGACTTTTGTGAGGAAAAAAGAGATCTAGTCTTCAAATATTTAACATCAAAATACAAGGATAGCGTAGCCCACATTATAACATTTGGAAAATTAAAAGCTAGAATGGTCATAAGAGATGTAGGTAGAGTACTGGGACTTCCGTATGGTTTTATTGATAGCATTTGCAAAATGATTCCGTTTGATCCATCTAGACCATTAAAATTACAAGAAAGTATAAATTTAGAGCCTAGGTTGCAAAAATTAATTAAAGAGGACAAAAGAGTTAATCGTTTAATTGAATTATCTTTAAAACT
>CACAZG010000029.1:5000-7033 GCA_902536975.1 uncultured Pelagibacteraceae bacterium | reverse complement strand
TTTACACAATTGCCTCCACCTCCACACCACTTTGCTCTTACTACTATACCATCACCTGAAGCCAGAATAGGAGTACCCATCGGTGCAGCAAAATCAGTTCCTGTATGCATTTTTGTGAAACCTAAAATAGGATGTTTCCTCTTTCCAAATGAAGAAGACAATCTTGCTCCATTAATTGGAGTTTTCATTAAAGTTTTTTTCATACTTTTTCCATTTTCATCAAAATAATCAATTTTATTCTTTTCATACTCATACCTATAAAGTTTTAAATTTTCATTTTTTAAATTTAGATTTGCAAAAATAATACTTCCAGTTTCAATTATTTCTCCATTCTCATTTAAAAATTCCTCATAGATAATTTGAAAACTGTCATCTTTCCAAATGTCTCTTTGAAAATCTACTTGAAAACCATATAATCTTGCAAATTCTATTATAATGTTTGGTCTAATATTTAGTTTTATGGCTGACTGATATAAGCTACTTGTAATTTTACTCTCTTTATATGTAACAATCTTTTTTAAACTTTTTTCTATTGTTTTTGATTTAAAGTTTTCATTTTCAATGTTTCTAACGAAATAGATTTCTTTTTTTTTAACTTCAATTATAAATTCTATAATCCTAGGTTTATCTTTTTTATCAATCTTAAAATAAATTTTTTGATTTGGTCTTAATATTTTAATTGTTTGATTTTTTTTAATTGTCTCTAGAAATACTTTTTTTTCAGTATTTGATACTTCAATACTATCTATAATGCTTTCATAATTATCACCTTCTTTTACAACGTATTGAAAATCATCATACCGATCTTCTAATGTATTAGTTATTTTTGTAAGTGTTTTTTGAAAATAAAAATTTTGAAGAGTTTTTTTTAAGCTTAGATATTGCGATTTTTTATTTACTTCATAAAAGTAAGTTACAAAACTTGTAACAGTAATTAATAAAATCAACCAAATAAAATGGGAAAATGATTTTGTTTTTCTTTTTATTTTTTTTAACACAATATTATTGATAGCTTAAAAATGTTGATTTATATGACTTTTTAACACATTTTTTGTTTATCTAAAAACTTGATTTATAAATTATTTCCAATATAAGCGTCACACTCAACATTAAAAAATGTTATTTATTGGGCTTTATAGCTCAATTAGCTATTTGAATTGTTAATATTTTAAGAAGAGAAGTGTGGGCGGTTAAGGTTACCAAAATTTGTCGTACACACTTCAACATTATACAGATATTATTCTTAGTATTTGTATAGAAGCTAGTGTGCGCCGTTTTTAAACTTGAGAGTTTGATCATGGCTCAGAACGTACGCTGGCGGCACGCCTTATACATGCAAGTCGAACGAAGTAGCAATACTTAGTGGCAGACGGGTGAGTAACATGTAGGTATCTTCCCTTTGGTGAGGAATAACACGAGGAAACTTGTGCTAATACCTCATAAGTCTTTACGGAGAAAGCTTTATGCGCCGAAGGATGAGCCTGCACTTGATTAGTTTGTTGGTGGGGTAATGGCCTACCAAGACTTTGATCTATAGCTGATCTGAGAGGATGATCAGCCACATTGGGACTGAGACACGGCCCAAACTCCTACGGGAGGCAGCAGTAGGGAATATTGCACAATGGAGGAAACTCTGATGCAGCGATGCCGCGTGAGTGAAGAAGGCCTTTGGGTTGTAAAGCTCTTTCGTCGGGGAAGAAAATGACTGTACCCGAATAAGAAGGTCCGGCTAACTTCGTGCCAGCAGCCGCGGTAATACGAAGGGACCTAGCGTAGTTCGGAATTACTGGGCTTAAAGAGTTCGTAGGTGGTTAAAAAAGTTGGTGGTGAAATCCCAGAGCTTAACTCTGGAACTGCCATCAAAACTTTTTAGCTAGAGTATGATAGAGGAAAGCAGAATTTCTAGTGTAGAGGTGAAATTCGTAGATATTAGAAAGAATACCAATTGCGAAGGCAGCTTTCTGGATCATAACTGACGCTGAGGAACGAAAGCATGGGTAGCGAAGAGGATTAGATACCCTCGTAGTCCATGC
>CACAZG010000028.1 GCA_902536975.1 uncultured Pelagibacteraceae bacterium | reverse complement strand
GTATTTAGTTTCGTTTGTACCGCTTTTTCCAATAAAATCTCTCTTTTCTAAGCCTTTTTCAGCAATTTTTAACAAGTTAGAGATCCAATAAATCATATCTTTACCCATTAAATTTGTGTCAAGTCCTTTCATTGGTGCATCTTTATACGCATTCAATAAATCTTTCTTTTCCCATTTTGAAATAAATTCTAATGCTTGGTCTAAATTACCGTATAAAAGACCAGTAAAAAAAGCAGGGCCAGCACAGATGCAGTCCCAACTACAAGTATCCATAGATCTTAATTCGATATATTGTTTTAATCTATTCTCTGTAAATATAGTACTTAAATGCAATCCAAGATCATCAATACTTGGTAAAGATTTATTTATTTCTTGAATATTACCATTCATATAATCAGAAAATTTATAATTCTTACCAGATAAATATTTATCATTTTTTTTTATAAACAGTATTGGATAATCCATTACAAAATCAGCATATTTTTCAAAATCAACATTTTCTAAAAAAATTTCTGGAAGGCCACCCCTTGATGTTTCTTGCCATACTTTTGATCGGTATGATAAGTATTTACTATCTTTTTTCTCAACTATTGATGAGTTTGCAAAAAGTGCGATACTTAATGGAACTAAACTATTTGCTAATTTAAACTTTTTTATGAAATCATTTTCAGACGTGTAGTCTAGATTTAGCTGTGTCCCAGATGTTCTATACATCATATCTAAACTGAGAGGTCCGCCTTTAGGCATATCCTTTGTCATTACTTCATATCTTTTTTTAGGATTATTTGGAATTTCAGACAACTTAGATATTGGATCAAATCCAGCGCTTACTATTTTTAAATCTAATTTTTCAACAACTTGTTTAAGTTCAAACAAATAATTATTAGCTTCAGAGCAAACTTCATGAATATTATTTAATTGAGCACCTGCAAGCTCAATTTGATTACCTGGTTCTAAAGTTATACTCTTATTATCTTTATTTAACGCTATAAGATTCTCACCTTCATAGGATGGTTTCCAACCAAATTCATATAAAATTTTGAAAATATCTTTAATTGTAGAATAATTAATTCTTTTATTATTCTTCTTATAGAAAAGGAATTTTTCGTGCTCAACGCCTATTTTGGAATTTATAGGCTCCTTAATTCCAGACTTAAAATGATCTATAATATTATCTTTATTCATATTAATGATTTAATCACTCTTACTTAGATATTCAACAGCTTCGTTTATGTTAGTTAATTTGTTAGAACAAGTTTGGTTTTTACATACAATAACACTAGGTTTTGTGTCATTATTTAATTGGTAAACAAATGTTGCAACTCCTAGATATTCTTTTTGTAAATAAATCTGCAATTCCTTAATAGACTGAGACGTTCCACTAAATGTGAATGATAAGCTATTATCGCAAATATCTAGGGTTTTAATAAAGCTAAACATTTGTGAATAATAAGAGTTTAAAACCTGATGAAATGATTTTTTAAGAACCTCATTTCTTTCAGACCATATTTTATCATTTGTAATTGAATATAATTTATTTGAAATTAGTAGATAAACACTATTACCATTTGGTATATTGCTATCGTTTAAGTCTAGTGGACTTGCAAACAAATCATTATCTTTAATAATATTTTTCTGGAATAGCTGTGTTTCTTTATTAAAGAATAATTCCCAAGTATCATTCATTATTTTTATTGATTTTTCTAATGCTTTTTTGTCAGCATTAACCTCATATAGCGTTATCATGAGTAAAGCATAATATACATAGTCCTCAAGAAAAGTTTCTATTTCTTTATTTTCATAACAATGAATAATTTTTTGATGCAATTTTGTATTTAATATTTCAATTGTTTCTATCGTGTTATTTTTTAAATCTTCATCATCTAAATATACTGAAGTTTTGAGAAGAACTTGGAGCATATATGCATTTAAATCAGTTTGAGATTTATCATCAAAAAATGGTTTTACTCTTTTTCTTCTAATATTAAGTAATTTATTTTTTATTTGGTCTAGGTTATTTTTATCTTCGTCAGGTATTAAATTTTTTTCCACCAAAATGTTATTACCTTCAAAATTTCCACTCTCCGAAATTTCGTACTTATTTTCTAGTAATTTAATATCTTCTTTTAAAAGATTTTTTAATTCTTCATATGACCAAACATAATATTTTCCTTCTACACCCTCGCTGTCAGCATCATATGCTGAACCATATAATTTTTCATTGTTTTTAAAATCATTATTAAAATAATGAATGGTTTGCAAAAGTTTATCTTTAAAATAATTATTTTTTGTATTTTGATAAAATTTAGTCAAAAGATCTATAAATTGAATATTATCATAAAGCATTTTCTCGAAATGAGGAATTATCCATTTTTCATCTACAGCATACCTTGAAATTCCCCCATCAAGATGATCATAAATTCCTTTTGAGCAAAGATTGGTGAGCAAAGTTTCAACTGGTTTAAAATAATTGATATTTTTAGTCTTTAAATAAAAATAAAACATTGCATCAAATAGATAAAATTGTGGGAACTTTGGAGCTCCTTTAAAGCTGCCATTACTTTTATCTAAATAACTGATAATTTTTTCAATAAATGGCTCCAGAGGTTGGCTTAAAACTGCAGATCTTTGATTAATTTTTGAAAAAATATCTTTTACTTGAGGGGCTTGAGCTAAGATTTTTTCTCTATTCTCTTTGTAAACATTGTGAACATTATTTAATACTTTTTTAAAGTCTGGTCTTCCTTGCATTTCCTTTGGTGGGAAATATGTTCCACCTGTAAAAGGCACACCATTCTCATCTAAAAACATTGATAATGGCCATCCTCCCTGAGCACCAGTTAATATTGATAAACTTTTTTGAAAAACATAATCTAAATCTGGCCTTTCTTCTCTATCAACTTTAATATTTATAAATTTTTCATTCATAAGTTTTGCAGTTTCCTCATTTTCAAAGCTTTCATGTGCCATAACATGGCACCAATGGCAGCTAGCGTATCCAACGCTTAAAAATATTGGCTTTCCTTCCTTTTTTGCTTTTTCTAGAGTTTCTTTATTCCATGGAAACCAATCAACAGGATTATCTTTATGTTGTTGAAGGTAAGGGCTTTTCTCTTTTTTTAAAATATTAGACAATTTAGTGATGATAGAAAGGTTTTCTTGCAAAAATATTTCTAACCATTGGCTCAAAATCTTTTAAAGTCATTGATTTATAATTTGGATCAAATGAAGCTTGGTCATAATTTTCACAAAAATTTATTGTTGCTTGATAATGTTCTGAGTCTTTATATTTTTCTCTAGCATTTTTATCTCCACCTAAATGTTCAGCAGAATAATAAGTTTGAAATAAACCATGGTGCAAAATAATCCAGTAAGTTTTTTCTGACACATATGGTTTAATTACTGATGCTGCATATTGAGAATGATTCATTGGAGCCAACTCGTCTCCTAGATCATGCAATAACGTAGCTACTACCATTTCCTCGTTTTCTCCATTTTTGTATGCCCTTGTTGCTGCTTGCAAAGCATGCTCAAGTCTAGTTACTTGGTAACCCTCAAGCGTAGTTGTTTGCGATGCTAAATACTTTAAAACTCTATCTGCAGTTTTTCTTTCATACTGATTTTCTAACTTTTCTAAAAGCTGATAGTCATCTTTTGTACCATTTTTCATTTCAGTAAAACTTACTTTTTTCATATTAATTATTTGAGGCAGTGCTCAGTAATGAAAGTTGCGTTACTTTATCTTCACCAAGTTCGTCAATTATTTTTACAGGATATTCACCTGTAAAGTGGTGATCTGTCAACTGTGGGTAGTTGTTATTTCTTTTATCAAAACCCATTCCTAAATATAAGCCGTTTAAGCTTAAAAATTTAAGAGATTTTGCTTTAATAAATTCACAAATTTCATCTGTAGATTTATTCGCAGCCATGAGTTCTTTTTTAGTAGGTGTATCCACACCATAAAAATCAGGAAACTTAATTTCTGGACTTGCTATTCTAACATGAACTTCTTTTGCACCAGCATCATAAAGCATTTTAACTATTTTTGATGATGTTGTTCCTCTAACAAGAGAGTCATCAACTAGTATTATCTTTTTATTTTTAATTACCGAGATGTTTGGATTTAATTTCAATTTAACTCCAAGGCTCCTAATTTGTTGTGAAGGCTCAATAAAAGTTCTACCTACATAATGATTTCTAATTAAACCTAAGTCAAATTTAAGTCTTTTTTCTTCGGCATATCCTAATGCTGCAGCATTTCCTGAATCTGGAACTGGCACAACTAAATCTGCTTTAATATCATCTTCTTTTGCTAATTGTGCACCAAAATTTTTTCTATATTCATAAGCTGTTTTGCCATTTAAAATACTATCTGGTCTTGAAAAATAAATGTACTCAAATACGCAGGGCCTTGTCTTTTTTGGTGGAAAAGGTTTAACACTTTTTAATTTATCATTTTCAATATAGACAATTTCTCCATTTTCTACCTCTCTGATAAACTTAGCTCCAATAATATCAAAAGCACATGTTTCAGATGCAAGAACATAAGAATTTTTCAACTTACCAATCACTAAAGGTCTTATTCCATAAGGATCTCTTACACCAATAAGTGTATTTTGTGTAATCATTACAAGCGAATAACCACCCTGTATTTGAAAAATTGCATCTATAATTTTATCAATAGTTTTTAATCTTTTTGATTTAGCTATTAATTGAACAATAGTTTCAGTATCAGACGTTGTATAAAAAATCGCACCTTCTTGAACAAGTTTATTTCTTAATGTTATCGCATTTGTGAGATTGCCATTATGAGCAACTCCTATACCACCTGCATTTGTGTCTGCAAAAAAAGGCTGAACGTTTCTTAAAGCAGTTCCACCAGTTGTTGAGTAACGATTATGACCTATTGCATATTTCCCAGGAAGTTTTTTTATAACTTTTTCGTCATTAAAGTTATCTCCAACTAAACCAAATCTTTTTTCTGAATGATATTTTTCACCATCATATGAAACAATACCACAACCCTCTTGTCCTCTATGTTGGAGAGCGTGAAGACCTAAAGCAGTTAGAGTAGATGCGTCGTTAGAATTACTTATACCAAAAACGGCACATTCCTCTTTTATCTTAGGATCATATATCTTGAACTTTTTCTTTAGTTTCCTCATAATCTTTTTTATCTGGAAATTCTTTTATAAGATAGTTGCTGCCATTTTCAACCCATGCATATGTAAAAGCATCATCCAAGTTAATTGGCCATTTTTTATGATTATAGACTATATTTATGGTTGTATAAATACATACCACGATAATGTAAGCTCTTATAAAGCCAAAAAAGAAACCAAAGATTCTATCTAAATTACCCAGAACAGAGTATGTGATTGCTCTATTTATACCTTTGTTAATTAATAAAATTAAGAAAATAATTAATACATACAGCCCTATGCCAACAACCAGATCAAGAACATATTCACTATCAATAAAATCTTTTAAATACGGTTTTGCTTTTGGAAATAAGAAAAGAGTAACTACATAAGCTAAAAGCCACTTAGAGGCTGACAAAACACTCAACACAAAACCCTTTTTTGAACATTTGATTAATGAGAGAATCGTAAAAACTAAGTAAACAATATCAAATGTATACAAATCACTGAATATATCTTTAACTGTCTCGATCACTTATTTTATTTTGAATGGTTTAAATACTAAAAGAAGAGATGGTAATAATGTTAAGACAGATATCATGGCTAACAGCATTGCAATTCCAGTAAAGATACCAAAATAAATTGTGGGAATAAAATTAGATAAAATTAAAATGGAAAAACCAAATACAATTGTGATTGATGTATTGAATATCGCTATTCCAACCGTTGAATGACAATACTTGATAGTTTTATCGTAATCTTTAAAATTAACCAATTCTTCTTTAAATCTGTAAATATAGTGAATACTGTTGTCTACCGCTATTCCAATTGTGATAGCTGCAATAGTTATAGTCATCATATCCAGAGGTATTCCTGCTAAACCTATTATTCCTAAAATAAAAAAAGCAGCAATAAAATTAGGCACTACACCTATAAGTGAAATTTTAATATTTCTAAAAAGAATTAAAAACATAATCAAAATACCTATCATAACGAAACCTAAAGTTAATATTTGAGATTTAAATAAGCTTTGTAATAAATTATTGAATAATATTAAAACTCCTCCAAGCTTGAATTCATCCTTTTTAATACCTAATTTATTTTCTAGGTCAAAATTTATTTTATTAATGAGTTCATTTCTTCTTAATCCATCTAGAGAATCCTTTATTCTTAAACTTATTCTAGCTTCAGAATCTTCAATCGAAATATATGGATCAATAATTTCTTTTTTAATCAAGTCAGGTATTTTTGTATAAAGAACACCCATTTCCAATGTCCCAAGTGGTTTATTGTTATTTAATTTAGTTGCTACCTCAATAATTGAGGAAAAAGATAAAACTTTCCCAGTTGCTTCAATATTATCAAGGTAATTATGAACCTTCCTTATTTTATCTATTTTATCTTTAGTAAACCAATACTTTTCATCATTTTCTTCTTCATCACCCCAGTCGTTTTCTTCATTTTTCTCCTCATCTTTTGTTACAGGGAATTTCAAGATAACTTCTAAAGGAGTTGTTCCACCAAGTTTTTCATCAATCAATTTCATACCTTGGTATATTTCTGTTTTTTTACTAAAATAATTAATAAAACTATTCTCTACCTCCAATTTAGACATTCCAAAAATACTTAAAAATATAATGATTATAGTTAATCCAAATATATAATTTTTATGATCAAGGGCTAGATTTCCAAAATAATTTGTAATTTTTGAATCCTCATTTTTAGTTGAAGCATCATTAGAGTTCTGTATAAAACTAAGTAATGTTGGAAGAAGTGTGAATGTTGTAAAAAGCGATGTTATTAATCCAAAAGTCATCATCCAGCCAAAATCTATTATGGGTTTTATTTCACTAAAAATTAATGACATAAATGCACATATAGTTGTTATGACTGTATAAAATATTGGCCAAATCATTTTTCTTGAAGTTAAAATTAATACTTCAAATTTTTTTTTATTTGGAAATTGTTTCACTAATTGCAAATATCTTGTGCTTATATGAATATTCATTGCCATTGTTAAAATTAACATTAACGCAATAAAGTTTGATGAAATCACTGTAACTTTCCACCCAACAA
>CACAZG010000027.1 GCA_902536975.1 uncultured Pelagibacteraceae bacterium | reverse complement strand
AAGCAAGGAACAAACTTTCAGAATTTTATAATTCAGATAAATATAGGATAGAATTTAAATTGAATCCTGGCGACTTATTAATGATGGATAATTATAGATTACTTCATGGTAGAACTAGTTTCGACTCAAATGAAGGAAATAGATTCCTTCAAGGGTGCTACATTGATTATGATAGTACAGAGGGAAAAATTAGACATCTTAAAAGAAAATTTAATATCTAAATTATCCAAGATTTTGCATGAATGGAATATATTCTAGAAGATAATATCCTAAAGCTTGAAGTTGATTTGTAATCATTAATACTCCAGTAATCAAAAGGAGAGAACCACCTGTTTTATTTATAACATTCATTTTTGTTTTCAAATTTTTAGAAAAAATCATAAATTTCTGAATTAAATATCCCGATAAAATAAAAGGTAACGCAAGACCTAGTGAATAAAATGATAAAAGTAAAATTCCTTTATTTATACTTTCCTCTGTAGATGCAATTGCCAATATTGATCCAAGAATAGGTCCAATGCAAGGTGTCCAACCAAAACCAAATGCCATACCAACTAAAATTGAGCTAAATAAACCTGATTTTTTATCTGCTTGGAATCTTTTCTCATAATTTAAAAACTTTAAATTAATCAAGCCTATTATTTGAAGTGAGAAAATTATTATAATTGTACCAGCTACAATTCTGAGAGTGTTTGAGTTATTTAATACTAATGATCCTAAAAATGTTGCTGTTGCTCCAAAACTAATAAAAACAATTGAAAATCCAACCGTAAAAAGAACTATTGGAAATAAATTTATACTCTTTTTTTCAAGAAGTTCGTTAAGAGTTGAGCCAGATATATATGAAATGTATCCTGGAATAAGTGGTAATACGCAAGGGGATAAAAAACTTATCAAACCTGCGCTAAATGCAAGAAATATTTCAATCATTATCCTGTATTTTTAATCGCTGCAGAAATTCCTGCAATAGATGTCATCATCGCATCATCAAGTAACTTTTTGCTTTTTTTATCTAATTTCTTTTGTTTTTGCTTTTTCATCACGGTTACTTGTAAAACATTGAGTATTTCTGAGTAGATATTTCTTATAATTGCAGGTCCCCGGAAAGCTTTTCTTTGTTTAAGTATTTCTTTAGGAGTAATATCATGATTTAATTTTTTAACTGCATTAAACTGATATCTTAGTTTATCACCAACTCTAACTAATTTATGATCTGCTAAATTTTTTTCATAAATTTTTGAAATTTCAGGATCAACTTTTGATAAGACCATGTCTAATAAGTCCATTGTAGAATTAAAATATGGCCAATTTTTTTCCATATCTGTTAAAGTTTTTTTAAATTTTTTAATTGATGAGTACCTTAAAGCTTCAGCGGTTCCTAACCAGGCAGGTAACATCAGTCTTATTTGTGTCCAAGCGAAAACCCATGGTATGGCTCTTAAACTATTAATGTTATCTACATTCTTTCTTTTGGATGGTCTCGATCCTATCGATAACTTACCTAAAGCCATATGTGGCGTTACAGTTTTAAAATATCTGATGAAGTCAGATGTTTGATTTATATTTTTTCTATAAGAACTAGTTGAGACATTTGACATGTTTTGAATAAGATTTCTCCATTCTTTTTTTGGATTTGGAGGTGGATTTAGAGTTGCTTCCATGACAGAGCCAATATAACTACACAGGTTATACTTTGCTAATGGCTCATATCCGTATTTTTGTTGTATTACTTCACCTTGGTCTGTAATTCTTATTTTTCCATTAACAGAATAAGGTGGCTGCGATCTTAAAGTTGCTTGAATAGGGCCTCCTCCTCTACCAGCAGAACCACCTCTACCATGAAAAAATGTAATGTTAATTTTATATTTTTTTGCTAATTTAATAATTTCTTCTTGTAATTTATATTGATGCCAACTAGCTGATAATTTACCTGCATCTTTACTAGAGTCTGAATACCCAATCATAATTTCTTGCTTATTTAGTATGTATTTTCGATACCATTTTAATGAGAATAATTTTTCCATTATTTTTTTACCATTTATCAAATCATCTAAAGTCTCAAATAAAGGAACTACTCTTAACTTGCTTTTGATATTAGCCTCTTTTTGCAAATACATTACAGATAAAATATCTGAGGCAGATGAAGTCATTGATATTACGTAAGCTCCTAAACACTCTTTTGGTTGACTAGACAAAGCTTTAAAAGTTGACCAAACCTCTTTATTTTCCTTATTTTTAAAAATAAATTTATTAATTGAATTTTTACCTCTAATTTTATCTGATAAATACTTTATTTTTTCTGTCTCACTCCAAGAATTATAATTTCGCCCAGATTTTCTTTTTATAAATTCATTCAGTAATTGTGAATGTCTGGATGACTCTTGTCTTATATCCAGTCTTGCAAGATTAATTCCAAAACATTTTGCTCTTCTCATTAAATCAAGTAAATCACCACTAGCTATATTTTCGTTCTGATTTTGCTCTAAAGACTCTCTTACAACTCTTAAGGGTTTTAAAATTTCTTCTCTTTCAGAAAGTAATATTTTTTCATTTAATGGTTTACTATAATTAAGATGTTGTTCTATTTCTCTATGAGTTGTTCTTAGTTTATCTCTTAATGGTCTTAAATAAACTCTATATGGTTCAAAAGTTTTTCCTGTAGTTTTTAATATTTTATTTGAGCATTTTTCCATAGAGTAAGATCTTATTAATTTCGTTAAAGACTTTTCATAAAGTTTAGCGGCTTCCCATCTTGATAAAAGAATAACTCTTTTGGTCACCTCGGAAGTTACAAAAGGATTCCCATCCCTGTCACCTCCCATCCAAGACCCAAATTCAATTGGATTAAAATTTTTTGGAAGTCCTTTGCCCATATTTTTTTCAAATATTTGATTTAATCTTCTGTAAACTTTAGGTATTGTATCCCATAAACTATCCTCAATAATTGCCAATCCCCATCTAGCCTCCTCTGGAGGAGTGGGCCTAGATCTTTTAATTTCATCTGTATTCCAAATGATTGTAATTTCATCGTATAGTTTTTTATCTAAAATTTTTAACTTTGATGGATAATTATTTAGAAGAATTCTTTGCTCAAGAATCTCTGTTAATGTATGATATTTTTGAATCAAAGTTCTTCTTTTAACTTCAGTAGGATGAGCTGTTAAAACTATTCCAATATTTAAACTTTTTGCAATATTATAAATTTTATTATTTGAAATTTTTTTATTTTTAAAAAAATTTTCAAAAATTTCTTCTATAAATATATTTTGGAATTTTTTATTTGATTTTATATTTTCATATTGATCTAAAGTTCTAGATGCATCTATTGACTCTGCTAAATTATAAAAATTCATGAAATGATTAAATGCTCTTGTTAATTTAAATAAAGACTGTGGACTAAGTTTATTAACTTCTCTTAGAATTTTCTTAAATGGTTCTTTCCTACTTTTATTTGCAACATTTGCCTTTGACAAAAGTCTAATTTTTTCTACTAAGTTAAAAAAGTTAGAGCCCTCCTGTTTTTTTATTACTTTACCAAGAATATTGCCTAAATGTCTAACGTCATCCCTAAGTGATTTGGTTGGAATTCTTTCGTAATAAAGATCTCGTTTTAACATGATTAAAATTAAATTTTTTTTGATTTATACCTTTCGTATTTGTTTCTATTTTAAATAAACTTCCTGAGAATTTAAATTTTTTAATTTCACTTTTTTTCATACCTTTTAAGGCTGAAGTTACAAATAATTCTGAGTTATTTTTACCACCAAATGCACAGTTTGTTATATTTTTTGCGGGTAATTTTACTTTATGTAGTATTTTTCCAGATTTACTAAAAATTGAAATACATGCTCCGTGAAAATGACAAACCCAAAGATTTTTATTTTTGTCTAAAGTCATTCCATCAGGTACACCTTGATTCTTTGTAAATTTTTTAAATACAATTTTTTTGGTAATATTTAAATTTTTATTTATTTTAATTTTATAAATAGTTTTTTTCCTACTATCTGTATGATAAAAATTATTGCTATCTATAAATGCTGGACCGTTTGTTATGTAATAAGTGGTATCAACTTTTTTTAAATTTAATTTTTTATCAAGGCAATATAATGATCCATTTTTCAAATTTCTTTCAGGATTATCCATAGTGCCGAACCATAATCTACCTGATGGATCTGTCTTACCATCATTAATACGATTTGTTTTTATGTCTTTTTCTATATAAATTGACTTTAAAATTTTTTTCGTTTTTAAGTTTAAAATTCTTAACTCACCCTGAAGACCTAATATAAAAATGTTATTCTTAATATGTGCTAGAAAACCTATCTCTTTATTAATTTTAATTATTTTGCTTTTATTATTTTTTATATTTAAGATATGTATTCTTTTTTTTTTTATATCAGTAAAATATATCGATTTATGTTCTCTTACCCATAATGTTCCCTCACCTAATATACATTTAGCGTTCCACAAAACTTCAGGTTTTGAGGTTTTTATTTTAACCATTGTATTCGTATTTTTTTATGAAATCTTTATTTGGATTAATTCCAATCCCTATATTTTCTAATGGTGATGCGAACCCATTTTTATTTTTAACTTGATCTAAAATTGAAAATTTTTCCTCTGCTAAATCAGTTATGAAAATATTTTTTTCTGTTGTATCAAACTCTAACATAGACTTTGTTGGAAATAGTCCACCTGGCATATCGGGTAATGTTGTTAGCAAATGAAGATTAACCGCCACACTTAAAGCTGAACCCCATACATGATTTACTATTGGAATAAAATTAGACTGTGCTAACGCTGATACTTTTAAATATTCAGTAATTCCACCTAAACCACAAACCTCAGGTTGAGCTATATCAATACAATTATTTTTTATAAGTTGGTTCCAACCATATTTTGTAAACTCTGCCTCACCTCCAGCAATATTAGTCTTTAATTTTTCTTTAAGTTCTTTGTAACTATCATAATCTTCTGGAGCGACAGGTTCTTCAAACCAGTAAATATTCATCTCATCTAATCCTTTTCCAACATACAATGCATCATTTTTATTATAAGCGTGATTTGCGTCCACCATAAGTTTAAATTCAGATCCGATTGTATCTCTTACAGCACTAACTAACTTTAAATCTTCTTTAGGACCCATGCCTATTTTCATTTTCATAGCTTTAAAATTATTTTCTTTTATTTGACTAGCCTCATTTTTGAACAATTCACAAAGTTCATCGACTGTTTTTTTTTGCAACATCATTCCGTACCCATAAACTGGAATTTTATCATTAGTTTTACCTCCTAGTAGTTGATAAAGAGGTAAATTAGATTTTTTTGCCAATATATCCCACAATGCTATATCAATTCCTGACAATGCTTGAATTGGCATTCCTTTTTGACCGCTGTCTCTGAGTAAATTGTATACTTTGTGCCAAATATATTCTTTTTTAAGTGGATCATCTCCTTTTATTAAAGGTTGAATAACTTTTTCTACAATATATTTATTTGCAAGAGCTATATTTCCAGGCCCAAAACACTCTCCCCAGCCTGTGATTCCTTCATCAGTCTCTACTTCAACTAAGTGAGCCGTTCTATGTTTGTAATATTGTTGCGAGTATCCTAGTTCTTTGTCTAACTCATATCTAAGTACATGACTTTTGATTGAGGTTATTTTCACAAATTTTAAACAGCAACTACTTTAGAGTTCTGTTCTCCTAAGTTCTCTATTGATAGTTTCATTTGGTCACCTGCTTTAAGAAATACTTGTGGTTTTCTACCCATTCCAACTCCTGGAGGTGTTCCAGTTGTGATTATATCCCCTGGTTGTAATGACATAAATTTACTTACATAAGATACAATGATATCAACGTTAAAAATCATAGTACTTGTATTTCCCGTTTGCATTCTCTCACCATTTACATCCAACATCATTTTTAAATTATTTATGTCCTTAATCTCATCCTTAGTTACTAGGTAGGGTCCAGTGGGGCCATAAGTATCATGAGATTTACCTTTAACCCATTGTCCCATTTTCTCAATTTGCCATTCTCTTTCACTAACATCGTTTACTAAACAATATCCTAAAATATGATCTTGTGATTGGTCTTCTGAAATATGTTTAGCCTCTTTTCCTATTACAATTCCAAGTTCGACTTCCCAATCTAGTTTTTTTGATCCTGAAACTATTTCCACATCATCATTTGGACCACACATTGAACTAGTAGCCTTCATAAACATAATTGGTTCTTTTGGAATTTCAGCTCCAACTTCAGCAGCATGGTCTGAATAATTAAGCCCTATTGCAACAAACTTTCCTGGACTTGTAATGCAAGAACCTACTCTTTGATCTGATGAAATTTCAGGAAGATTTGATGTATCAACACTTTGAATTTTTGAAATTGTTTCAAAATTTAAATTATGTGGGTTTAAATCACTTACATGTGAACTAATATCTCTTATTTTTCCATCACCGTCTAATATTGCTGGTTTTTCTTTTCCCTTTTCACCTACTCTTAATAGTTTCATTATTTCTCCTTTATATTTAAATTGTCATTCCACCATCTACAGAAAAAGTATTTCCTGTTGTAAATGTCGATTCATCACTAGCTAAATATATAGCAAAATCAGCTATTTCTTGTGCAGTTCCTAGTCTTTCCATGGGTTGTCTTGCTATGAAATCTTTTTTTGCCTTAACTGGATCCGGGCTTTGTTTTACTCTATCTTCCCAAGAAGGTGTGAATACGGTTCCAGGTGCAATTGCATTACATCTAATTTTTTGCTTAACAAAATCAGATGCGATTGATTTTGTTAGTCCAATAATAGCTGCTTTACTTGCTCCATATACAAATCTGTTTGGAAGTCCCTTAATACTAGACGCAACAGAAGCAACATTAATAATACTACCTCCATTATTATTAATCATTGTTGGCAATGTAGCTTTACACATAAAGTACATAGATTTAATATTAGTATCGAAAGAAAAATCCCAATCTTTCTCCTCACAATCTAAAATTGTTCCATGATGGACAAATCCTACGGCGTTAAATAATACATCTATATTTCTAAATGTATTTATGAATTCTTTGATATCTTCATTTTTTGTTGAGTCTAATTTTTTTACTTTAATTTTTGGGTATTCTTTATTTAGTTCACTTAAAGTATTTTCATTAATGTCTGTAGCAGTGACATTAGCACCTTCGTTATGAAAAGTTATAGCTGTTGCTTTTCCTATCCCTTGTCCAGCTGCAGTAATAATTACTTCTTTTCCGTCAAGTCTTCCCATTATTTATCCTTTCAATTTCTTTATATAGTGAACTATGATCTGTTTCACCATGACCATTTTCAACTAGTGATTTATACATTTCTTTAACTAAATTTGAAATAGGTAATTGAGTATTATAATTATTTGCACATTCTAAGATATTATTCATATCTTTAAGCTGACTTGAGGTTTTGCCTTTTGGACTAAAATCTTTATCTATCATTCTTTTTCCATGTGTTCTAAGAACTTTACTATCAGCCCAACCACCAGATAAAGCCTTAATCATTTTATTTGGGTCAGCTCCAGCCTTTTCACAAAGGGTAACTGCTTCAGCAACAGCACCAATAGCTAATCCAACAATAATTTGGTTTGCTAATTTTGAGACCTGGCCGCATCCTATTGGACCAACAAGAGTTGGGTTTCCCATTGATTTTAAAATATCTTTAACTGACTCAAAAACTATTTGTTCTCCCCCAATCATTATAGCAAGAGATGCTTCTTCAGCTCCTATTGTTCCACCTGAAACTGGTGCATCTAAGTAATTTATTTTTCGAGATTTTAAATTTTTTCCGTGATTAACTGCTGTAGTTTGTTTTACTGAGCTCATATCAATTACAGTTG
>CACAZG010000026.1 GCA_902536975.1 uncultured Pelagibacteraceae bacterium | reverse complement strand
ATAGAGAAAATATAAAAAGATTAATAAACAAAGACGAAACAAAGAGTAAAATTTATTAATTTGACAGTTAAGTAGTTATAAGTAGTTTCAACAATAATGAATCTTGTAATTGTTGAAAGTCCTGCAAAAGCTAAAACTATAAATAAATATCTTGGTGCAGATTACACAGTTTTAGCTAGCTATGGTCACATCAGAGATTTGCCATCAAAGAATGGTTCGGTTGATCCAGAAAATTCCTTTAAGATGATTTGGGAAGTTGACAGTTTTTCTAAAAAATATTTAAAAGAAATAACTGATACAGCCAAGAATTCAGACAAAATTATACTTGCTACAGATCCTGATCGTGAGGGTGAAGCAATAGCGTGGCATGTAAAAGAATTTTTAG
The DNA here is from genome assembly GCA_902536975.1 of uncultured Pelagibacteraceae bacterium. Classification (GTDB taxonomy): domain Bacteria; phylum Pseudomonadota; class Alphaproteobacteria; order Pelagibacterales; family Pelagibacteraceae; genus Pelagibacter. The sequence continues at coordinate 8,379 of CACAZG010000026.1, read as the reverse complement.
ATGAAAAAAAACTTCTGAAAGACAAAAAAGTTGAAAGAGTAGTCTTCAACGAAATCACTAAAAAAGCTGTAACAAATGGGATAGATAATCCTAGAAATATTGAGAATGAACTTGTTGATGCTTACATGGCAAGACGTGCTTTAGATTATCTCGTAGGTTTTAATATATCACCTATTTTATGGACAAAGCTACCTGGATCAAAATCCGCAGGAAGAGTTCAGTCTGTAGCACTTAGATTGCTTACTGAGAGAGAGCATGAAATAGAGGTTTTTCAACCTAAAGAGTTTTGGACACTAAATGTAAATTTTTTAACAAAAGATAATTTAATAATAAATACAAATATCAATCAACTTGATGGAAAAAAGATTGATAAGTTTTCATTTAAAAATAAAGTGGAAATTGATGCTGGAGTAGATTTAATAAAAAACAAAAAATATAGAATTTCTGATATAACTTCTAAAACATACACTCGAAACCCATCCGGTCCTTTTACTACTTCAACTTTACAACAAACTTCATCTAGTAAATTAGGGTTTGGAGCATCAAGAACAATGCAAATTGCACAAAGGTTATATCAAGGAATAGATATAGAGGGTGAAACGGTTGGATTAATTACTTATATGAGAACGGATGGCACAAATATTTCAAAGGATGCAATTAACTCATTCAGAAATTTCATTGCACACAATTATGGAAATGAGTATCTTCCTTCATCACCATTAAATTATTCGGGAAAAAAAGCCAAAAATGCTCAAGAAGCACATGAAGCAATCAGACCAACGGAGATAAGTAGAGTTCCAGATGATATGAAAAAATATTTAAGTATGGATCAATATAAATTATATAATTTAATTTGGTCAAGATCCTTATCCTCACAAATGGAGTCTGCAAAATTTGATAGAAAAACTATTACTATCTTATCTGATGATGATAAAAATATATTTAAAGCAAGTGGTTCCACTTTAAAGTTTGACGGTTTTTTAAAAGTTTCAAAATTAGATGAAAAAAAAGATGAGGAGGAAAATATATTACCAGAGGTTAATAAAGGAGAAATTTCCTATAAAGATTTTACAGATGAACAACACTTCACTCAACCTCCACCAAGATATTCAGAAGCTAGTCTTGTTAAAAAACTTGAAGAATTAGGAATTGGTAGACCATCTACATATGCGAGTATCATTTCAGTAATTTCAAATAGAGGATATGCAGATATAGAAAATAAAAGATTTTTTCCAACAGATAGAGGAAAATTACTATCTGCATTTTTAGAAAAATTATTTTCAAAATATGTTGACTATGACTTTACTGCAAAACTAGAAGATCAATTAGATGACATAACTTCAGGTAAAGAAAATTGGATTAAGGTTTTGGAAGAATTTTGGAAAGATTTTAATTTAAATGTAACAGATGTTAAAGAGAAAAGGACAAGAGAGGTTCTAGACCTGCTTAATGAAAGTTTAGGATCACTAATATTTGAAGTAGATAAAGATGGAAAGATTGATAGAAAATGTAAACTTTGTGACAAAGGCCAATTGAGCCTAAAAAATAGTTTTAGAGGTGGTGCATTTATTGGATGCTCAAATTATCCAGATTGTAAATTTACCAGACCTCTATCAAAATCTAAGGCTGCCCAGCAATTAACTTTAGCAGAACCCAAATTAATTGGTCAAAATGATCTTGGTAAAGACATATATTTAAAAAATGGAAGATTTGGTCCTTATTTGCAATACGAAAAAGAAAATGAAGAAGAAGAAACAAAAAAGAAAAAAAGAAAATTGAAAAAAGAGGAAAATAACATGAAAAATGTGTCAATCCCAAAAGGAATTGATATAAAAACTATAGACTTAGAAAGAGCAAAATATTTGTGCTCATTGCCATTAACCTTAGGTAAAAATCCTGAAAATGACAAAGATATAACTGTTAATGTTGGAAGATTTGGCCCTTATTTAAAGTGTGAAAATAAATCTGCTCGTTTAGAAAACGTTGAAGAAATATTTAGTATTGGATTAAATAGAGCTGTAACATTAATTGCTGAAGCAAAACCTGGAAGAATTTCATCATCATTAATTAAAGACCTTGGAGAACATCCTGAGGATAAAAAACCAGTAAGAATAATGAAAGGTCAATATGGACCTTATATTAAATATAAATCATTAAATGCTACAATTCCTGAAGAAAAAGACCCAATAGAATTATCAATGGAAGAGGCTCTTATTTTAATTGAGAAAAGAAAAGAGTACGATAAAAATAAAAAGAAAAAAAAAGAGAAATAATGAATATTAATGAAAAATTAAATGAAATTGGTTTGACATTGCCAAAAGCTACTGACCCAGTTGGATCATACGTTGCAACCAAAATATCTGGGAATTTACTATATATATCTGGTCAAATATCTATAGATGCAGATGGCAATTTAATTAAAGGAAAGGTTGGAAAAGATCTAAACACAGATCAAGCATATATGGCTGCAGAAAGGTGTGCACTAAGTATAATTGCACAAGCTAAAAAAGCATGTGCTGATGATCTAACTAAAATTAAATCTTGTATAAAATTAACTGGATTTGTTAATTCAGCTGATGACTTTGTAGAACAGCCAAAAGTCATAAATGGTGCTTCAGATTTAATTAAAAAAATATTTGGTATTAATGGTGCACATACAAGGGCTGCAGTAAGTACTAATAGTTTGCCACTAGGTGTAGCTGTAGAAGTTGATGCAATTTTTGAAATTAAATAATTATCTTCCTATGCTATAATACTCAATATTTTTGACCTTCATTTTTGAAGGGGAATATAAATTTCGCAAATCATAAATTTTTAATTTCCGGTTATTTGCAAGTTTATTAAAATTTAGTTGTTTAAATTCGTTCCACTCAGTATGAATGATAATTAGATCACAGCCTTTACAAGCATCTTTAATATTATTGAAATAATTTACCTTTTTTTCATCAAATGATTTTTTAATTCCTGTTGGTTCATAATAAGAAATTTTTGCACCTTTTTTTATTAGATACGGTATTAACTTTAAAGATGCTGAATCTCTCATATCATCAGTACCAGCTTTAAAAGTAACACCAAGAAATGTAATTTTCTTATTTTTGAAATTATTATTTAATATAATCTTAATTTTATTTAATAAATATTTATATCTAGTTTCATTTGAGTAAATTGTTGACTTAACAATTGAGAGATCTGTTTTGAATTTCTTTGAAGTGGATATTAGGGCACGTGTATCTTTTGGAAAACAAGACCCCCCATAACCAGGACCAGCCCTTAGAAATCTAGCACCAATTCTCTCATCTGTTCCTATACCGAGTGAAACATCAGTAATATCTACTTTAAGTTTTTCACATAAATTTGAAATTTCATTAATAAAAGTAATTTTTGTTGCTAGAAAAGCATTAGCTGCATACTTTATAATTTCAGCAGCACGTCTTGAGGTGTTAAAATATATACCTTTTTTTTTAGTTATTGGCGAATATAAATTTTTTAAAATATTATTTGCTTTATTATTTTTGGTTCCAACAATTACTCGGTCTGGAAACATAAAATCTCTGATCGCCTCACCTTCTCTGAGAAATTCTGGGTTTGATACAACATTAAAAAGTTTTTCATTATTTTTTGTTTTTAATAATTTTTCAATTTTATCACCGGTTGTTACTGGGACAGTAGATTTTGTAACAATGATTTTATATTTATTTAAATTTTTTTTTATATCTTTTACAACTTGGTAAACATATTTTAAGTCTGCTTCATTAGTTTTTTTATTAGTTGGTGTACCTACACATATAAAAATGATATCTGATTTTTGAATAGATTTTGATATATCAGTTGTAAAATAAAGTCTTTTTTGTTTAACATTTCTTAAAATTAATTCTTTTAAACCAGGTTCATATATAGGTATTACACCATTTTTAAGATTATTAATTTTGTTTAGATTGTTATCAACGCAAATAACATTGTTTCCAAGATCGGAAAAACAAGAACCGCTTACCAATCCTACATAACCAGAACCGATCATACAAATTTTCATAATTTTGAAATCTCTAAAGTTGATTTTATGTAACCATTCATAGATCCACAATCAAGATACTTTCCTAAGAACTTATGTCCAATAAATATGAACTTATTTTCAATCATTGCTTTAATTGAATCAGTGATATGAATTTCACCACCTTTTCCTTTTTTTTGTTTTTTTAGAAATTTAAATATTTTTTTATTTAAAATATATCTTCCTATCACAGCATTATTTGATGGGGCTTCATTTGTACTCGGTTTTTCTATAACATCGGATATAATAAAATTATCTTTGTCTAGTTTTTTTGATAAAGAATATATACCCCAACGATTAACATTTTTTTTATTTACTCTCATGCTAGCCATAATCGATACTTTATATTTTTTATGCAATTTAATCATATCTTTTGAACAATTCTTTTTCATAATCAAATCATCTGGGAGTAACATTAAAAAATAATCATTCTTTATAAATTTTTTAGTTCTAAGAACTGCATCACCTGTACCGAGTGGAGTATTTTGATAAACAAATTTAATTTTTTTTTTATATTTTAAAATTTTTTTATATTCTTTAATTATACGTGGATCTTTTTTATTTTTAATTAAAGATTTATAAAATTTATCATTATGAAAATATTTTTTAATCATTTCTTTTTTTTTTGAAATAATAAAAATTATCTCATTCACACCAGCTTCTATGCATTCGTCTAATATATATTCAATTCCTGGCTTACCATTTATTGGTAATAGCTCTTTAGCAAAAACACTAGTTAAAGGCAAAAGTCTTGTGCCTAACCCAGCAAGAGGTATTATAGCTTGTTTAATCATTTAGATAATTTATTTATAAACTTATATTTTAAATATGAAAATAATTACAAGTATTTTTGAATTAAATAAAGAGATTAAAGACTATAAAAATATTGGATTCGTGCCTACAATGGGAGGAATACATCTAGGACATATATCTTTAATAAAAGCTTCACAAAAAAGGAAAAGTAAGACGATTGTAAGTATTTTTGTCAATCCAACACAATTTAATAAAGCAAATGACTTTAAGAAATATCCTAGAAATATTAAAAAAGATATAATTTCATTAAAAAAATTGAATGTAGACTACCTATTCGTTCCTAAAACAAAAGATATTTTTAAATTTAGAGCAAAAAAGTTTGTTTTAAAAAAAAAAGACAAAATATTGTGTGCAAAATTTAGAAAAGGTCATTTTGAAGGTGTGCTAAATGTAATGAATAGATTGATGTCGATTGTAAAATCAAAAGACTTATTTATGGGAGAAAAAGATTACCAACAATTATATTTAATTAGAAAATTCTTATCAAAAAAATTCAATGTACGTATCAACTCTTGTCCAACAATAAGAGCTAAAAATAAAATTGCTTTGTCAACAAGAAACAAATTACTAAACAAAAAATCTATTAAAAAAGCTTCAGATATTGCAAAATTGCTTAACAAAACAAAATTTAAATCTAATTTGCACTTATTAAAAATTAATTTAAACTTGCCTGATTTTAAGCAAAAACTTGAGAAAAAATTTGAAATAAAAATAGATTATTTAGAGTTTAGAGATGAAAAAAGTCTGAAACCAACTAATTTTAAAAATAAATTCAGACTGTTCGTCGCTTATAATATCGATAATGTTAGATTAATCGATAATTTTTAATTATAAATAATAAGCACCAACTCCTAGAAAAGAAACAAAGCCTATTACATCCGTTATAGTCGTGACAAAAACACTTGATGAAATTGCTGGATCAATATTCATTTTTTTTAATGATACTGGAATTAAAATTCCAAATAATCCGGCAACTATCATTGTTAAAATCATAGAAATTGAAATAATTAAAGCAAGCTTTGTATCATTGAACCAAAAGTAAACTATAATTGAACTAATTATTGCAAAAATAATTCCATTCAATACTCCGATATTAAATTCTTTAATAATATTATTAGTAAAATTATTTTTAGTTAGATCTTGGGTTGCCAATGATCTTACAGTTACTGCTAAAGTTTGCATTCCAGCATTACCACCCATAGATGCTACTATTGGCATTAAAAAAGCCAATACCACCATTTGTTCAATTGTAGCTCCAAACAAACTAATGCAGTATGTTGCAAGAAATGCAGTAAACAAATTTAATAATAACCAATTGAATCTTCTCTTTGTTTTTGTAATCACCCCATCAGTAATTTCTTCATCACCTACTCCAGCCAACCTAAGGGCGTCTTCTTCTGCTTCTTCTTTTAATACAGTTAAAACATCATCATAAGCAATCATTCCAACCAACTTGTCAGATTTATCTATGACAGCAGCTGAACTCAAATTATAATTTTCAAACAAATTACCAACTTCTTCCTTATCCATATCGACTGGTATTAATGTCTGTGACTCAGCCATAATAGACATCATTTTAGTATCTCTCGGAGTTCTTAATACTCTTGATGAAGGAACTGTCCCTATAGGTTTAAATTCTTGATCAACAATAAATATTTCAAGAAACTCTTCAGGAAGCTCTTTATTTTCTCTTAGATAATCGATTGTTTGACCTACAGACCAATTACTTGGTATTGCAGTAAACTCACGCTGCATTATTCTTGCAGCTGAGTCCTCTGGATAACTCAAACTTTCAAGTAAAGCAAACCGATCTTTAGGTGGTAAAGAGCTAAGTATAGTATTTTTATCTTTTTCATCAACATTTTCTAAAATTTTAATTGCATCATCTGACTCTAAATTTTTTAATATATTTACAATTGAGTCAGATGACAAATAAGTAATAATTTCTGACTGTATCGATTCATTAAGTTCTATGAAGACTTCAGGATCGACTTTAAAATTATTTAATTTAATTAAATTTTCTCTATCGTTAAGGTTTAAATGTTCAATAATATCAGCGGCATCGGCAGGATGCATATCATTGAATGAATTTGTTAAAAATTCAGCATCATTTGAGGCAATTTTATCTGTGACTACTTTAATAAATTCTTTATTAAATTCAAAGTTGACTTTTTTATCTTTTATTTTTTTTACAATAGTCATAAAATTTACCTATAATTTAGTTGGCACTATTAATACAAAATAAAAATAATACAAATTTATAATGACAATTAAGATAAAAAAGTCAGTAAAACCAATAAAATATAAAACTGCAATAATTAAACTTGAGAAGAAATTAGAACAAATTAAAGAAAATAAAAGTAATGAACTGATATGGATACTAGAACACGAAGAGGTATATACAGGAGGAACAAGTTTCAAAAGTCACGAAATTTTAGATAAATCAATTAATTTTATCAAAACAAATAGAGGTGGAAAAATAACCTATCATGGTCCAGGTCAACTTGTATTTTATTTTGTTTTAGATCTTAACAAAAGAGGAAAAAATATAAAAAAATTAATAACTGCGATTGAAAAAACAATTATTAAGACACTAGAAGATTACAATATTAAAAGTTTTGCAGATAGAAAAAATATTGGAATTTGGTTCAGGCATAAATCAGGTAAAGTAGATAAAATTGCAGCAATAGGAATAAAAGTAAAAAAATGGATTGCATATCATGGATTTGCATTAAATATATCTAATAATCTTAATGTATATAAAAAAATAATACCTTGTGGAATTAGTGATAAAGGAGTTACAAATCTAAATAAAATTAAAAAACAGAATTATAAAAATATTAAAAATATTTTAATTAAAAATTTTTTGTCGAATATCAAAAGTTAAGTCTTTTTACTTTTAACATATTTCTAAAATAATCTGGTGGTATAGCTCTAAATGTATATTTTTTTTCGTTAACTTTAAATTTAATCTCGTAAGAATGCAACATTAGATTTTTATTACTTATTTTTGAGTTATTAGTTGTATTATATTTTTTTATCTCCAATAATTGAATTTCCTAAATTAAATAGTTGTTTTCTTAATTGATGCTTTCTTCCAGTAATTGGGTGCAATTCAATAAACGTAGCGTTATTATTTTTATCTAAAATTTCATATTTTGTTTCAGCTTGCTCTATTATTTTTTTCTTATTTTCAAATCTTACAAGTTTATCGTTTAATGTACCCTTGTTACTTAAAATTAATTCTCCATTGCATATTGCTAGATAAGTTTTATAAACTTTCCTTAATCTAAAAAGTGAAGTAAGTAATTGTGCTGTTTCTCTATTTTTTGCAATTATAAAAACTCCTGATGTATCTTTGTCTAATCTATGAACAGAAAATGGTTTTGAATCTTTGAATAAATTACTTTTTGCAAATATATCAATTATGTTCTTTCTAGATTTTGTACCACCTTGTACCGAAATTCCAGATTGTTTATTTAGGACAACAAAATCATCATTGTTTTCAATAATCAAAT
>CACAZG010000025.1 GCA_902536975.1 uncultured Pelagibacteraceae bacterium | reverse complement strand
TATTGGTTTAGAAATGGGTTCAGTATGGTCGCGATTGGGAACTGAGGTTCAAGTTATAGAATATCTAGATCATATTACTCCTGGATTAGATAAAGAAATTTCAAGTGAGTTTATGAAAATTTTGAAAAAACAAAATATTAAATTTGATTTAAAAACTAAGGTTGAAAAAATTTCTAAAAATAGTGAAGGAGTTACAGTTGAAATTTCAAATGAAGGAAAAAAAAGTAAGTTAGAAGCAGATGTGGTTCTTATTTCAGTAGGTCGAAAACCTTATACTGATAATTTAAATTTAGATAAGATTGGTGTTAGTCTGGACAAAAAAGGTAGAATTAAAGTTGATAAAAATTTTGAGACAAACATTAAAAATATTTACGCAATAGGCGATGTGATAGATGGTCCTATGCTTGCTCACAAAGCAGAGGAAGAAGGAATTGCTGTTGCGGAACTTATTGCAGGCCAATCAGGTCATGTAAATTATAATTTGATACCAGGAGTAATATATACATCTCCAGAAGTTGCTTATGTGGGTGAAAATGAGGAGCAGCTTAAAGAAAAAAATATCAGTTATAAAATTGGAAAATTTCCTTTCATGGCAAATTCAAGAGCTAAGGCAATAAACGAGCCCGAGGGATTCGTAAAAATATTAGCGGACAGAGCAACAGATCGCGTTTTAGGTGTACATATTATTGGTCCACATGCTGGAGAAATGATCGCTGAGATGTCTGTTGCTATGGAATTTGGTGCTAGTTCTGAGGATATTGCAAGAACCTGTCATGCTCATCCAACCTTCTCAGAGGCAATCAAAGAGGCAGCATTATCTGTAGATAAAAGACAGATTCACTCTTAATATATTTCATAATTTTTTTATGAAATATCCAGTCCTTTTACCAAATATTTTTGATCACCCATTTACTTATGAGAGTAATTTAAATTTAAAAATTGGAGAATATGTAAAAGTTTCGTTTGGTAAATCTATATTAACCGGAGTTATTTGGGACAATTTTGAAAAAAACGACAATAAAAGTTTCAAATTAAAAAAAATCGTTAGAAGGTTAAATGTTAAACCTTTGAAAAAAGAGACAATAAAATTTTTGAATTGGTTCTCTGAATATAATTTAGTTCCTAAAGGTATGTCTTTAAAATTACATTTGTTGAGTGGTGAGGCAATTGAAGAATTCGAAGATAAAGATTATGATTTCTTTTTAAGTAAAGATGAAGTTAAGGAATTTAGGTTATCTAAAGACCAAAATAAAATATTAGATGAACTAAAAAATAAAGATAACAAATTTAGGGTTCATTTATTGCAAGGCACAACAGGTTCTGGAAAAACCATAGTATACTTTAGTCATATATTAAAAATTTTAAAAAAAAATCAGCAAGCCTTAATACTATTGCCTGAAATTGGATTAACGGCTGAATTTGAGAAGAAATTTAAAGAATTTTTTGGATTTAACGCATCAATTTGGCACTCTGGGATTACTCAAAAAAGAAAAAAAGTAATTTGGAGTGGTCTTTCATCAGGAAAAATAAAGGTTGTAATCGGAGCTAGATCATCTCTATTTTTACCATTTAAGAATATTGGATTAATAATTGTTGATGAAGAGCATGATCAATCTTTCAAACAAGATGAAGGAGTAATTTACAACGCGCGAGATATGGCTGTTTCCAGAGCAAAATTTGAGAATATACCGATAAATTTAGTTACAGCTGTACCATCTATAGAAACTTATTCAAATTTTATAAAAAAAAAATATACAGGCTCCAGGTTATTAAAAAGATACAAAGATGCAAATTTGCCTACCTACGAAATCATTGATTTAAACAAAAATAAATTAAATAAAAATTCATGGATATCAAATAAAACTTTAGAAAAAGTAAAAGAACACTTAATAAAAAAAGATCAAATTTTATTTTTTATTAATAGAAGAGGTTTTGCACCATTCGCGTTATGCAAAAATTGCTTGAAGGTATATTCTTGCCCACATTGCTCAATTAATCTTGTCTTTCATAAGAATAAAAAAAAACTTCTTTGTCATTACTGTGGTTTTAAAAACGATCTTAATAGAAATTGTAAAAAAGGTAATGAATGTGATCTAGTTTTTAGTGGAAGTGGTGTTGAAAGAGTTGCCGAGGAAGTAAAATTATTATTTCCTAATAAAAAAATTTCAATATTTTCAAGTGACACGATGAGTAAAAAATCTTCTAGAGAAAAATTAAAAAAAATAATTAACGGAGAAATTGATATTTTAGTAGGTACCCAATTAATTTCTAAAGGTTTTCATTTTCCAAAATTGAATTGTATTGTTGTATTAGATATTGATTTATCATTAAATGGTCATGACTTAAGAGTAGCAGAAAAAAATTTACAACTTTACCATCAACTCTCAGGAAGAGCTGGCAGAGCAGGAAAACCTGCAACAGTGTATTTTCAAACTTTTGGAAAAAATCAAAAAATAATTAATCAAATTACAGATCCTGATCCATTTATATTTTTAGATAATGAACTTAAATTAAGAGAAAATTATAACTTACCTCCTTTTGAAAGATTTGTATCTTTAATTTTGACATCTCCTATAGAATTAAAATTAGAGCAAGAGTCTAATAATCTTAAGAATTATCTGGTAAATAATCTAGAAGACCGAGTTCTTGGACCCGTTAATGCACCTATCTATAAAGTTAAGGGCAGATATCGAAATCGATTACTTATTAGATCTAATAAAAATAGAAAAATACAAAGAAAACTTAGTCAAATATTGAATAATTATAAATTACCAAAAGAAATAAAACTGACAGTTGATGTTGACCCAATATCCTTCAATTAACCTTAAAATTTAACAATATTTGGTCAATCTGATACTTGAAGACAACAGAGTCATGTGCTAGTTACTCGAGAAAATCATTGTAATAATAAGAGTTCAAATTGAGCAAAAATAATAGTTTTTCAGCGACAACCACGAGTAGATACTCGTTAGCACTTTATGAATTATCTAATGAAGAGAATTCATTAGAAGAAGTAGAAAGTCACTCTAACCTCTTTTTAAAATTAATTCAGGAAAGTGAGGATTTTAATTCTTTAATAAAAGATCCGACAAACTCAGTTGAAGATTTAAATAATGTTTTATCAAAAATTGCAGAGATGTATAATTTAAATAAATTACTCACTAAGTTTCTGAGTTTTTTGATTTCAAAAAGAAGATTTTTTTTTGTGCAATTAATTCTACAGGACTTTGTCAATACTTGTTCGAAAAAAAGAGGTGAAGTTAAAGCTGAATTAATATCTTCAAAAGAATTGTCAAATGATCAAATCGATAAAATTAAATACGATTTATCACAAAATTTTAATTCAAAAATAAAATTAGACTATAAGTTCGATAAAAGTTTAATTGGAGGATTAATAATACAAGTTGGAAGTATTATGGTAGATACCTCTATTAAAAATAAATTACAACAAATTGAAAATAAAATGATAGAGGCATAAATGGAAATAAATCCGTCAGAAGTAACAAAGATATTAAAAGAGCAAATTAAGAAATTTGGAGATAAGACTGAAGTAACCGAAGTAGGTCAGGTTTTATCAGTAGGAGATGGTATTGCTAGAATTTATGGTTTAGATAATGTTCAAGCTGGTGAAATGGTAGAATTTTCTGATGGTTCAAAAGGAATGGCATTAAATTTAGAAAGTGAGAACGTAGGTGTCGTTATTTTTGGTGATGATAAATCAGTAAGAGAAGGCGATACTGTAAAAAGAACAGGTGCGATCGTCGATACTCCAGTTGGTAAGGAATTACTTGGTAGAGTAGTTGATGGTTTAGGAAATCCAATTGATGGGAAGGGTGCACTAGATAAAAGCGTAAATAGAAGCAGGGTTGAAGTTAAAGCGCCAGGTATAATTCCACGTAAATCTGTTAGTGAACCAATGCAAACTGGCCTAAAATCAATTGATAGTTTGGTACCAATTGGAAGAGGACAAAGGGAGCTAATTATCGGGGATAGACAAACTGGTAAAACAGCAGTTGCTATTGATGCAATTATAAATCAGAAGAAAATTAATGAGTCTGGAGATGAAAAGAAAAAATTATATTGTATTTACGTAGCAGTTGGTCAAAAGAGATCTACTGTGAGGCAAATAGAAAAAACATTAGAGGAGGCTGGTGCAATGGAATATACGACAATAGTTGCTGCAACAGCTTCAGATGCTGCACCATTACAGTTTTTAGCGCCTTACACTGGATGTGCAATGGGTGAATACTTTAGAGATAATGGGATGCATGCTCTAATAATTTATGATGATTTATCAAAACAAGCTGTAGCTTACAGGCAAATGTCTCTTTTGTTAAGAAGACCGCCTGGAAGAGAAGCATATCCAGGTGATGTATTTTATTTACACAGCAGATTGCTGGAAAGAGCAGCCAAATTAAGTGATGAACATGGCGGTGGATCTCTGACCGCTTTACCTATTATTGAAACTCAAGGGGGAGATGTTTCAGCATTTATACCAACAAATGTAATTTCTATCACAGATGGTCAAATATTTTTAGAAACAGAGCTTTTTAACCAAGGTATTAGACCTGCAATAAACGTTGGATTATCAGTTTCAAGAGTAGGATCTTCAGCGCAAACTAAAGCGATGAAAAAAGTTTCTGGTTCAATGAAATTAGAACTAGCACAATACAGAGAGATGGCAGCATTTGCTCAATTTGGTTCAGACCTTGATGCATCAACCCAAAAATTACTTAATAGAGGTTCAAAATTAACTGAGCTTCTAAAACAAAATCAGTATTCACCAATGACTGTAGCAGAACAAGTAATTTCTATTTTCTGTGGTGTAAAAGGGCATCTTGATGATATCGAACAAAAAGATATCTCAAGTTTCGAAAATAAAATAATTGAAAAATGTAAAGCTGAAAAACCTGAAATCATCGAAGCCATTACTACATCTGGAAAACTTGATGATGAGCATGAGAAAATTTTAAACGAAATTATTCTCCAACTTAAAAAAGATTTTAGCGCTTAAAGTTATGGCAAGTTTAGATGATCTAAAAAAGAGAATTTCGAGTGTTAAATCAACACAGAAAATAACAAAAGCTATGAAAATGGTAGCAGCTGCAAAACTAAGAAGAGCGCAAGAAAGTGCAGAAAAAGGAAGACCATATTCAGATAAAATGAATAATATTATTTTAAACTTATCAGGTGGAATATCAGATATTGAAAATGCACCAAAATTACTCTCTGGGACAGGAGAGGATAAAATTCATTTATGTGTTGTTATGACATCAGACAGAGGTCTTTGCGGAGGATTTAATACTAACATAATTAAGAAAGCAAAATTGTATTTTCAAAAAATATTAGATGAAGGAAAAACATTAAAAATCATTACAGTTGGAACAAAAGGTTATGATCAATTAAAACGTGTTTATGGTGATAAAATCATAGAGAGAATTTCTTTCAAAGAGTCTAAAAATGTAAATTATTTTGATGCAGAAAAAGTAGGCAATATAGTCATCGAAAAATTTGAAAAAAAAGAATTTGATGTATGTGTAATATTTTATAACCAATTTAAAAATGTAATAACTCAAATTCCACAAGAGCAACAAATTATTCCTTTAAAAACAATTAATGAAGAAACAAATTCGTCGGATGATAATTATGAATTTGAACCAGAGGAGGATGAAATATTAAGTAACTTATTGCCTAAAAATATTTCAACTCAGATTTTTAAAGCGATGTTAGAGAATTCAGCTAGCGAACAAGGTTCGAGGATGAGTGCAATGGATAACGCAACCCGAAACGCAGGTGAAATGGTTGACAAACTTACTATTGAGTATAATAGAAGTCGTCAGGCAGCAATTACTAAAGAGTTAATAGAAATAATTTCAGGAGCAGAAAGTTTATAATTATGAGAAAAGGGAAAATAACACAGATTATTGGGGCGGTAGTTGATGTAAAATTTGAAGGAGAACTACCAGAAATTTTAACAGCGTTAGAGTGTGATAATGGTGGAAATAGACTAGTTTTAGAGGTTGCTCAACACTTAGGAGAGTCAAGTGTGAGAACGATTGCTATGGATGCAACTGAGGGACTTAAAAGAGGAGATGAGGTAACAGATACTGCAGCACCGATTAAGGTTCCTGTAGGACCAGAAACACTAGGGAGAATTATTAATGTAATTGGTGAACCAATTGATGAAAAGGGTGATGTAAAAAGTTCAGACAATTGGCCTATCCATAGAGCAGCTCCAGAATTTAATGATCAATCAACAGAAACTGAAATACTTGTGACAGGCATTAAAGTTATTGATCTTTTAGCTCCTTATGCAAAGGGAGGAAAAATTGGTTTATTTGGTGGTGCTGGTGTTGGTAAAACAGTTCTTATTATGGAATTAATCAACAATGTTGCTAAAGCTCACGGTGGATTTTCGGTATTTGCAGGTGTAGGAGAAAGAACTAGAGAAGGTAACGATTTGTATCACGAGATGATAGACTCTGGTGTTATTAAACCGGATGGAGAAGGTTCTAAAGCTGCTTTAGTATATGGACAAATGAATGAGCCTCCAGGAGCTAGAGCAAGAGTAGCATTGACTGGTTTGACTGTTGCAGAATATTTCAGAGATCAAGAAGGACAAGATGTTTTATTCTTTGTTGATAATATATTTAGATTTACGCAGGCTGGATCTGAAGTATCAGCTTTACTTGGTAGAATACCTTCTGCAGTGGGATATCAACCTACTTTAGCTACGGACATGGGTAACTTACAAGAGAGAATTACGACGACAAACAAAGGTTCAATTACATCAGTACAAGCTATATATGTTCCTGCTGATGATTTAACTGATCCTGCTCCAGCTACCTCATTTGCCCATTTAGATGCAACAACGGTACTTTCTAGACAAATTGCAGAGATTGGTATCTATCCAGCGGTAGACCCTTTGGACTCAACTTCTAGAATATTAGATCCTAGAATAGTTGGAGATGAACATTATAGAGTAGCAAGAGAAGTGCAGAAAGTTTTACAAACTTACAAATCTTTACAGGATATTATTGCGATTTTAGGTATGGATGAACTATCTGAGGAAGATAAGTTGATAGTTGCAAGAGCTAGAAAAATTCAAAGGTTTCTATCTCAGCCTTTCTTTGTGGCAGAGGTATTTACTGGTTCGCCTGGAAAGCTTGTTGATTTAGAGTCTACGATTAAGGGATTTGATGCTATTTGTAAAGGTGAGTATGACCATTTACCTGAGGCTGCATTTTATATGGTTGGAACTATAGAAGAAGCTATTCAAAAGGCAGAGGATTTAGCTAAAGAAGCTGCTGCATAATGAGCGAGGAATATTCATTAGAAATAGTAAACCCTGAAAAGTCTTTTTTATCCAAAGATGATGTTACTGAAGTAGTAGTACCTGCATTCGAGGGGGAAATTGGAATTTTAAAGGATCATATTTCTATCATATCTTTCTTAAAACCAGGAATTATCAAAATTTTTTCTAAGTCTGGAGAGGATAGCTACTATGTGAATGATGGTATAATTGAATTTAAAAATAATAATCTTTCTATACTCACAAGTCTTATATTAGATTTAAAAGATATTGACAAAGAAAAAATATTAGAAATTAAGAAATCAGCAGAAAAAGAACTAAATAAGTCTGAAATCAACGATCAAGAAAAATATTTATTAGATCAGAAAATTGAAGTGTTAAAATCAATTAACTAATATTTTTTTAATTTCCTTCTGAATTTTTTCATATACATGAAGCTTAAATGTTACGACTAGTTTAGTAATTTCATCAATATCTACCCACTTCCATTCAAGAAACTCTGGGTGTTTAGTTTTAATATTAATTTCTTTTTCCTCACCATTAAATCTCATAATATACCATTGCTGTTCTTGTCCTTTAAATTTACCTCTCCAAATAATTCCCAAAAGTTCATCTGGCAGATGGTATGTCAATAAACCGTCTATTTTTTTAATTAAACTAACTGACTTAATACTTGTTTCCTCATATAATTCTCTAAGAGCTGCTTCATAAAAGTCCTCTCCTTTATCAACTCCTCCTTGTGGCATTTGCCAAAAGTTTTTTTTATTATCTATTCTTTTTGCAACAAAAATTTTATTTTCTTTATTTAAAACAACGATTCCAACTCCATTTCTGAGTGGCAAATTTTTATACTTATCCTTCATTTTAACCGTTAAGGAGTTTAAGCGCAAATTGAAGCTGATTGTCAGTATCTGTATTAAATCTAAAGTCATCAGAACCCTCAGCTATTTCAATATCAGGTGATACACCTATTTCAGAAATTGATTTTCCAGATGGAAGATAATACTTTGATACAGTTAGTCTAATTGCCCCTTTGTTTTTTAGTGGAATGATTGATTGAACAGAGCCCTTACCGTAGCTATTTTCACCAATTATTATTGCTCTTTTGTGATCTTTAAGAGCTCCTGCTACTATTTCAGAGGCAGATGCGGAACCATAATTTATTAAAACAACAAGAGTATTTCCGTCAATCAAATCGCCTTGCTTAGCAAAAAATTTTCGGCTTTCATACTTTCTTTTACTTTTAGTTGATACAATTTCTCCACTATCAATAAAAAAATCTGTAATTTTAATTGCTTGGGAAAGCAATCCACCAGGATTGTTTCTTAAATCTAAAATATAGTTTTTAATTTTTTCATTTTTTTTGAATTCTTTAATTTTATCTTTTATTTGGTCACCACTATTTTCGTTAAACGAAGTAAGTCTAATGTAACCAGTTTGATTATCTAAAATTTCAGATTTAACTGACGCTACTTTAATTTTTTCTCTCGTTATATTAAAAATTAA
>CACAZG010000024.1 GCA_902536975.1 uncultured Pelagibacteraceae bacterium | reverse complement strand
AAAACACAACAGAAATTTTTTAATCCAGACGAAGCAGAAAACTTTTATTATTGGGGAACATACGATGTAGATTTTAATAAAAGAACTGAGCTTGATGTAAATGATATGGATTGCAAAGAAGCAAATAAAAAAATTGATGAATTGATGAGTCAGGGTTATGGAACAATTGTAATAAAAAATCCTCAAGGAAAACATAGTCTAGGTGTTGGAATTTTAAATAAATTAAACTTAATTTTTGAAGGAAGTTTGGGTTATTTTGGAGTTGGCTCTATAGATGGTCCTACTGTAAGAGTTAATGGAAGAGTTGGATGGTCATGTGCAGAAAACATGATGGCTGGAAAAGTTGTAATAGAAAAAAATGCAGGATCGTGTTTTGGGGCAGCAGTAAGAGGTGGAGATTTAATTTGCAAAGGAAGTGTTGGTGCAAGAACGGGTATTGACCAAAAAGGTGGCACAATAATAATTGGTGGTGATGCTGGCGCTTTTACTGGATTTATGATGCAAAGAGGAAGAATAGTGGTTTTAGGTAATGTAGGTATAAACCTTGGAGACTCTATGTATGATGGAACAATCTATGTTGGGGGGAAAATTGGATCATATGGGAGTGATGCGATTGAGTCACCTATGACAAAAAGTGATATAGATTGGTTGAAAAGAAAACTTAAAGTAGCTGAAATTGGCGAGGATTTTGATGTTTCTAAGATGACTAAGATCGTTGCGGGTAAAAAACTTTGGAATTATGACGCTTTAGAACCAACTGAGAAAAAAGGAGCTATATAATGGCAAAAAAGAAAAATGGAAAAACAAATGGTCATTCTAATGGCAATGGTCAAAGTGAATTTTCAAAAAGAAATAAAAGTTTATTAGGTTATAATTCAATATTTACTCCAGAGGTAATCGACGACATACATATAAAAGCGCAACTAGGTAGATACAGAATGCGTGGTATGGCGCTAATGAAAAAAATTCCTACATTTGATGATCTAGTATTTTTACCTGGTACACTTACAAGATTTGTAATCGAGGGTTACAGAGAAAAATGTGAAACTAAAACTGTTATAGGACCAAGATGTGAAAATCCAGTTGAACTTGATATTCCAGTTTACATCACGGGTATGAGTTTTGGAGCTTTATCTTATGAAGCTAAGACTGCATTAGCTAGAGGTGCTACAATGGCAGGAAGTGCAACATGTTCTGGTGAAGGCGGAATGATTCCAGATGAAAGAAGATATTCTGAAAAATGGTATTACCAATGTATTCAATCAAGATATGGTTTTAATCCTCATCATGCCCAACTCGCAGATGGAATAGAAGTATTTATTGGACAAGGTCAAAAAGTTGGAATGGGTGGTCACTTAATGGGTCAAAAAGTTACTGACCAAGTAGCAGAAATGAGATCATTACCTGCAGGTATTGATCAAAGATCTCCAGCTAGACACCCTGATTGGTTAGGTCCGGACGATTTAGCATTAAAAGTTCAAGAACTAAGAGAACTAACAAAAAATAAGGTTCCAATTCAATTAAAACTTGGAGCAGCAAAAGTTTATGATGATGTTCGTATGGCAGCAAAATGTGATCCTGACTCAATTTACTTAGATGGTATGGAGGGATCAACAGGTGCAGGCCCTCACATAGCTGCAGCTAACACAGGAATTCCTGGTATAGCAGCTATTAGAGAAGCAAGAAGAGCAATTGATGATGTTGGTAAAACTGGAAAAGTAACTCTTATATATGCTGGTGGTGTAAGAGATGGCGCTGATATGGCTAAAGCATTAGCATTAGGTGCGGATGCAATTGCGATAGGAACTGGAGCAATGATAGCTTTAAATTGTAATAAAGAAATTCCTGAGTCAAATTTTGAAAAAGAAATGGGTGTTCCAGCAGGCCACTGTTATCACTGTCACACAGGACGTTGTCCAGTAGGTGTTGCAACACAAGATCCTAAACTTAGAAAAAGATTAAATCCTGATGATGCAGCTTTGAGAGTTTATAATTACCTACATACAATGACTTTAGAGGCTCAATTATTAGCTAGAGCATGTGGTAAAACTAATATTCATTCATTAGAACCTGAGGATTTAGCAGCTTTAACAATGGAAGCTTCTGCTTTGGCAAAGGTTCCACTTTCTGGAACAAATCATACAGTTGGAGTCGACGATTTTCATAAAATATAATTATGGCAAAGAAAAAAAATAAAAAATCGAGTAAAAAAATATCTAAAGGTCAATTAGGTAAGAAAAAAGAGACTGCTAGAGAAAAAATGATAGGTCAAACAATTGGCTATCGTTATGATGTGAACTTACTTCCAGACTATTCAAGAATTACACCATTCTTAAAAAAATACATTGAAGCAATGGGATGGGATGATTTAAATTGGTTAGAAGATGTTCATATGGGTTATGAAGAAGATAGACCTGCTGTATTTGATAGAAATGCAAATGGCTGGGTTACAATTCCAAAAAAAATTAAACTTCCAAATAATCAACAGGACAGAGATATGATTGCAAGGGAATTATTAGTAAAATTCCAAATGTCTCCAAATCATCCGTTAGTAGATCTTAAAAAAGCATACAGAAAATTTTAGAATCAGTAAAAATTTATATATACTTAAAGTTGTCTTTAAATAAATAAGCCACGTTTTTATTGTTTTATTTAAGATTGATCAATCTATTCCATTAATTAATAATTTATTAATTTGTTTAAACAATTGGAGGTTAAATGACTGACGAACTAGGTGCATTGACAACCATATTCACAGAATTTTACTATTGGATAACAGTAGTACTTATGTTTCTGATCCATGTAGGGTTCTGTATGTATGAAGTTGGAGCTTCCCGATACAAACATCATCAACATACTTTAATGAAAAACACAATGCTGATACCGTTGGTAACAGTTACTTGGTTTTTATTTGGTTGGTGGATTTATTGGGCATTTCCAACTGGACCAGGTCTTGCACCATCAATAATGACTGAGAGTACAGCTCTGATTACGGATGACTCAGCTTTTAGTGCTAAATGGTATTTGCCAAATAGTGAACTTATGGCTATTAATTTAGGTGATCATATAAGCGGAGTATTTTGGGCTGCATTTTTATTATTCTCTTGGACAGCTGCTTCAATAGTATCAGGTGCTGTAATTGAAAGAATTACAACTTTTGCATTTGGAATTCTTGCAATTGCAATTGGATCTGTATTTTGGAGTATAGATGCTGCATGGGGATGGCACTTTGACGGATGGATGTTAAAGTTACTCGGATATCATGATGCTTATGCATCAGGAGTAATTCATGCTGTAGCAGGAGGATTTGCTTTAGGTGTTTTAGCAGTTTTGGGGCCAAGAATTGGAAAATTTTCATCAAGTGGAGAGCCTAGAAATATCGGACCAAGAAATCCTTGGTTGGTAACTGTTGGATTATTCTTAATTTATACAGGTTTCTGGGGTTTTTACGCAGCGTGTAATATTCCAATTTATGACCTAGGACCAGAGTATGGCATGGAAGGTGTAACTTACTTTACGGCAACAAACATATATGTAACTCCTACAACACTTAGTGGTATTACAATGAATTTCTTAATGTCACTTTCTGGAGGATTGCTAGCAGGATACGTAATATCTAAAGGTGATCCTTTCTGGACTTACTCAAGTGGACTTGCTGGAATAATATGTGCGTCTGCAGGAAATGACTTATATCATCCAATTCAATCATTAATTATTGGAATGATAGGAGTAGTTATTGCTTACAAATTGCATTACTGGGTTGAACGAAGGTTCAAGATCGATGATGCTGTTGGTGCAGTAGCTGTACATGGTTATGCTGGATTTGCTGGACTAGTAATATGTGGGTTTGTACTAAATGGATACCCTTCTTCAGGATATAGCGTAGGTGCAATGTGGGATGGAAGCAACTATGCTGCGATAAATCCTTTAGGAATGTTTATTGGTGCAATAATCATGTTCTTTGTTCTGGGTATGATACCAGGTTACATAATTGCTAAAGTGTTAAATGGAATGGGCAAACTTAGAATCCCTAGGGAGGTTGAGTTGGCTGGTTTAGACTACCAAATAATGGAGGAAGCAAAAGAAGATGAAAAAGCTGTTGCTTCTTCTAGTGGTTAAAGGAGGATAATATGGCTACAGTATCAAATTGGATAGATCATCTAAATAAACCTGCAGAAGAAGTTGCAGGCGCAGTTTATCCAGGAGTTGGATCAGAAGGTATATTAGTTCTTATACTTGCTGTTATTTGGATTGGTTGGACGGTTGTGAGCGCTAAACAAGAAAGTGATAAACTTTCTGAGCTTGCAAGAAGGAAGCCCAGTTCCAATGCATGGAAAAGCAATATGACTGACGGATAAAAATATAATATTGAGGGCGCATTTTAATAAATGCGCCCTCGAATAATCATGGAAGAGCAAAATAAAAATCACATAAATAAAACACCGAGTAAAATGGCAAGATTAGCTTGGCCAAAAGCAAAGTATGGACTTGTTATAGCTATCTTGATAATTATTTTTGGCAATATTGTTTACTACAAAGATTTCTTTTTATCATTTTTATAAAAAATATGATAAGAACTTTAGGTGTCAAAAAACTTATATAAAATTGCAAAAGCAAAAAAAATAAAATACTTTCTAATAAGTTTTGTTGATTTGTTTGGAGTTTTAAGATCAAAATTAGTACCGGCTAGAGCTATAAAAGAGATGCAAACAAATGGGGCTGGGTTTGCAGGTTTTGCTGCTTGGCTTGACATGTCTCCAGCGGACTCTGATATGTTTGCAATTCCAGATCCAAATAGTTTAATTCAACTACCTTGGAATAAAGAAGTAGGATGGTTAGCGTCTGATTTATGGATGGATGGCAAACCAGTAGATGCATCTCCGAGAATAATGCTAAAAAAACAAATAAAATCACTTCAAAATGAAGGTTTAATTATGAAATCTGGTGTGGAATGTGAGTATTTTTTAATCTCCTCTGACGGTAGCACAATTGCAGATACAAAAGATACTCAATCTAAACCATGTTACGATCAATCTTCGCTAATGAGAAGATATGAATTAATTAAGGAGATATGCGACTGCATGATCGAAATGGGATGGAACCCTTATCAAAATGACCATGAAGATGCTAATGGTCAGTTTGAAATGAATTGGGATTACTCAGACTGCCTAACTACAGCAGATAGGCATACTTTTTTTAAATTTATGGTTAAAACCATTTCTGAAAAACATGGACTTAGAGCAACGTTTATGCCTAAACCTTTTGAAAATCTAACTGGTAACGGATGTCATACGCACATTTCTATTTGGGATAAAAAAAAAAATAAATTTTTGGATAAAAATGATAAACTCGGACTTAGTAAACTAGCTTACAATTTTTTAGGTGGTATAATTAAAAATGCAGGTGCTTTATCGGCATTTTTTAATCCTACTTTGAATAGTTATAGGAGGATAAATGCACCCCCTACTAAATCAGGAGCAACTTGGTCTCCAAGTAGCATCTCTTATACGGGAAATAATCGAACACACATGATAAGAGTTCCTGACCCTGGAAGGTTTGAATTAAGACTTATGGATGGATCAGCTAATCCATATTTGGTACAAGCTGGAATTCTAGCAGCAGGTATAAACGGGATCAGAAAAAAAATAAATCCAGGTAAACCATTATTCTGTAACATGTACACCGACTATAAAAAATATCCAAATCTAAAAAAACTACCTAATACTTTAGAAGAGTCATTAGAAATATTAAATTTTAATACAGTATTAAAAAATGCTTTTGGCAAAAATGTTTTGAACAGTTATATAAAATTAAAAAAATCTGAAATCGAAAGTTTTAAATTAAAAGAAAATTTTGACAAATTAAAACCTATTACAAAATGGGAAAGATCTAATACCTTAGATTGTTAAAATATGTCTATTGACTATAGACATATTAAAAAATATTCATCATTTATCAAAAATAATAATTACTCGTTTAGTAGAGAAAAAATATTAAATGTATTAGACAAAGAAGCAATTGATAAGGCTTACAATACAATATCCAATTGGGAAACTTATACCCCTACCCCTCTTCTTAATTTAAAAAAACTTTCAAAAAATCTAGGACTTAAAAATATTTTTTACAAAGATGAGTCAAAAAGGTTTGATCTCAAATCATTTAAGGCTCTAGGTGGTGCTTATGCTGTAGAGCAAGTCTCCGCTGGAAATAAAAACATAGTTGTGGCGACTGCAACTGCAGGAAATCATGGCAAATCAGTTGCGTGGGGAGCAAAAAGATTAGGAATTGCTTGCAAAATCTTCATAAGTGAATTTGTTAGCGAGACACGAGCAAATGAAATGCGAAAACTTGGGGCTGATGTAATTCAAGTTAAAGGAAACTATGAAAACTCTTTAAATGAATGCATTAAACAATCTGAAAAAAATGGTTGGGAAATTGTGCAAGATGTAGCCTGGGAAAATTACCTTACAGTTCCAAAACTAACGATGGCTGGATATTCTGTGATGATTGAGGAAATATCAAAACAAACTGATCAATATATTACACACATTTTTTTACAGGCAGGTGTTGGAGGTATGGCATCTGGGGTAATAGCAGGTGTTGCTAGATATTTTAAAAGAATTCCAAAAATTATTGTTATTGAGCCAGAAAATGCAGATTGTGTTTTAAAAAGCGTCGATGCTGGTAAACTCACCAAAGTCAAAATTGAAAAAGAAAGTATCATGGGTGGAATGTCCTGTGGAGATGTATCATTGGTCCCATGGCAAATTCTTAAAAATTCAGTAAATAATTGTATAAGTATTCCTGATGATGACATTTCATTATCAGTTGCAATGTTAGCAAAAGGATACTTTGGTGATGATAAAATTACTGCAGGAGAGTGCTCAGCACCTGCATTAATAAGTCTAAACGTAAGTTGTAATAACGAACAAATTAAAAAGGATCTTGAATTAGATATGAATTCAAATGTTTTATTAATCGGATGTGAGGGAGATACGGACACCAAATTATATAAAGAACTTCTATCTAAAGGATCAGAGAAATTATCAAATGTCTAGTAAGGCTCTTGTTTGGGTAAGAGATGATTTTCGCATAAACAATAATGACGCATTAATTTATGCAACAAATAATCATGATGTTGTAACTGCAGTTTTTATTTTTAATAATGAAATTTTTGATAATAAAAGAGAGGCACAAAAATGGTGGCTAAGCAAATCGCTTGAAAGTTTTAGTTCTGATTTAGAAAAATTAAATATTGGATTAGAAATAATTAAAGATGATGAAGTTAATTTCTTTTCTAAGTTAAAAACTAGTAATAAAATTTCTGTTTATTGGAATAAAGTTTATGAACCTGCTGAATTTGATAAAGATAAAAAAATAGGTAAAGATTTATCTGAAAAAAAAATTAATTTTAAATTTTTTAAAGGGAATGTGCTCAATGAATATAATAAAATTACAAAAAATGATGGAACCCCTTTTAAAGTTTTTAGTCCTTTTTGGAGAAACGCAGAGCAATTTTATATGGAAAGATTGCCAGATAAAATAAACAAAGTCAAAAAATGTAAAAAAATAGAAATACTCTTTAAAAAACAAATAAAATCCGAAGATATTTTGCCGAAGTCAAAATGGTATATGAAGTTTGATAAATATTGGGCACCCTCAGAGAGTAAAGCTCATGAATGCTTGGAGAATTTTGTAAATAAAAACATATTAAATTATGGCATAAATCGTGACTTTCCATCTATTGATGGGACATCAAAACTTTCTCCATACATTAGAAATGGACAAATAAATGTTAGAGATATTTGGGAAAAATGTAAAAAATTAAAATCAAATAATGTAGGTGTTAAAAAATATACAAATGAAATTGGTTGGAGAGAGTTTTCTCACAGTTTAATAAATTATTTTCCACAAATGTTAAAAGGAAACTTAAGAAAAGAATTTGATAATTTCCCATGGGTAAATAATTCAAAATTTTTAAATGCATGGAAAAGAGGAATGACCGGCTATCCAATTGTTGATGCTGGAATGAGAGAATTATATGAAACAGGTTGGATGCATAACAGAATCAGGATGGTTGTTGGATCATTTTTAGTTAAACATTTAAGAATAAATTGGAAAGAAGGAGAAAAATATTTCAGGAATTGTCTTCTTGATTTTAACGAGGCGAACAATGTTGCCCAATGGCAATGGGTAGCTGGGTGTGGTGCTGATGCAGCACCATATTTTAGAATTTTTAATCCTATTTTACAGGGAGAAAAATTTGATAAACAGGGAGAATATGTAAAAAGGTGGGTTCCAGAATTAGAAAAAGTGCCATCAAAATTTATTCACAAACCTTGGGAAATGGAAATAAAATATCAAGAAGCTATAAACACTTTCATAGGTTCCGATTACCCTATGCCAATTGTAATCCATGAAAAAGCTAGGAATGACGCATTAAACGCTTTTCAGTCTATTAAGAAAAAAAATTAATCCCCTATAAAGTGATGTATCACGGTTCGTGTGGTTGCCTCTAATCTATGCTCAAATAGATATATACCCTGCCAAGTTCCTAAAAGAATTTCGTTTTCCTTTATACTTAAAGAAATTTGATTATTAGTTAATGCAGACTTTATATGAGCAGGCATATCATCCTTACCTTCGGTAGTATGAATATATAAGGAATTATTCATAGGTACTAATTTATCAAAATAATTTATCAAATCGGTTTGTACATCAGGGTCAGCATTTTCTTGAACGATTATAGAGGCACTTGTATGTTGAATTGATAAATTTAAAAATCCATTTCTAAAATTATTTTTTTTTACCCAATCAATTGTTTTGTTTGTAAATTCATAAAGTTTTTGTCCTCTTGTATTTATTTGTAATTTATAAAACTCTTGTATCATATATTAATTTAATTTTTGTGATGTCATTTCATATAAACGACTTAAAGTTCTTTTAAATGGCTCTGTCAAACTTTTTGATGAACATAATGAATTCAAATCTACTTCTGATTTGATCATTAATGGTATTTTTTTTTCATAAATAATATCTATAAAAGTTATAAATCTTTGCTGTTGATTTGAATTATCTTCGTTAAAATTGGGAAGATTTTCTATAAAAATTAAATCACTTTCCTTTGCAATCCTAATATAATCCTCTGACCCTAAATTATTATTAAATAACTCATCAAAATTAAATTTTGTAACTCTGTCATAAAAGTTCTTAATTACTATTTTACGACCTTTAATATCCAATATTTTAGTAGTTTTTTCTCTATTTTT
>CACAZG010000023.1 GCA_902536975.1 uncultured Pelagibacteraceae bacterium | reverse complement strand
TCTTTGACAATTCATCATTACCATAAGGAGTTTTATCTTCATCATTAGCTTTAAGAATTGCATCTAAAACCTCTGGACAAGCACCAGTAACATTGTCTGATGCAAATTTTACTCTTTCTCTTTTTGTTTTAATTTTTGCCACAATTATTGCTTTGGAAAATAGTCTTTTAATTCACCTTCTCGGTATACATCAGCCGTGCAACAGTGTAATCCACCTCCGAATGCATAAGCATCTCTTAATTCAATAGGAAGAACCTCCATTCCCAATTTATCAAGTTGTTCTGCTTGGTATATTTCACTTTTTTCAACACATACAGTTTTTGAGTCTAAAACTAATACATTCATTGATAACCAAGTTGATGAATAACATAAGGGTGGTGGTTCGTTATGCGCTGGTTGAGCACTATCAACTATTTCCCATCCATTATCCTTAAATAATTTTCGTTGTTCTTTTGGAAGTCTTCTTTGAGGATTATTAATAATTAAGCCCTCCTTTATAGGTGTAAAAGTTGCATCTATATGAATAGGATAAGGGTCACCTGGAAAATTAACAGCATGTACTCTGTGATCTTTATAATGTCTTTTTAACCAATCAATTCCTTTTAAATTTGTTGTAAAACCGTGTTGAACAACTAAATCCTTACCAAATCTCAAAACATCAGCAGCGTCAAATAATGGCTCCTCTTCAGTTGTTACAAAATATTTTTTTTCAGTCCATTCCAACCTTTTTTGAATACCAATTTTATCTGAAAGATAATCTTTACGATAATCAGCATCTGTTAATCTTGGCTTTGGTGCTGATTCATGTCTCATATTAGGATCAGAATTATAATATTTCTTCAACAAAGGTCTGTAGCATAGGTATTCAAACCATCTACACCTATAACTCATTGTGGCTTCTAAGATTTCATTACCAACAGTCAATAACACATCTCTTGGAGGCATACATCCAAACATTGTTTCTGCTTCCCAATCTGGTGTAGATGTTTTTTGATTGAAATCAATTGGGTCTGGTCTATCAACTTTAATTCCTCTTTTTCTTAAAATATCTGAGAAATCATCTAAAAGTTGATTTGCTTTATCTACGGTATCTTTTGTTCGTGGTCCAAATTGACCTCTCATATCGCTATCTTCAGGAACCTTTGCGTCTAATGCTGGCTCAGGAGCTGGAATGCACGTACCATCTGCTTTTCCTACTATAACATGTTTCAATGGATCCCACTCATTCCAACTATTAACAATTATTTTTTCATCACTCATACTAATTTAAGCCTATAAATCTTCTATTTGATTGCATTATTAAACTATAATAGATAATTGACATAAAAATAAAAAACCCACCAATTATAGTATTTGTTGATGGCACTTCATTAATTCCAAGCCATGGCAACCATACCCAAAAAATACCACCTATGACCTCAGTTAAAGATAGTAAAGTTAGATCTGCAGCAGGAATGTTTTTAGATCCAATTGAATATAAGATCAAACCCAAGCAAACTAGAGTTCCATGAGTTGCAAATAAAGCTTCATTTTTACCAGTAGATAAAAAGCTAGCGCCATTACTCATAAGCATCACTGCAGAAAACAAAAAACAAAATAATCCAGCCAATGCAACAGTGGTAAATTTTGGTGTTTCTTTTCTCCATCTAAGTGAAACTGAAAAAATTGAGAAACCCAGTGCAGAGGTAAGTCCAAATACAAGTCCAAGCAAAGTATTTTGTTCTGAATTATCAAAAGCCATTATACATATACCAGCTGCAGCTACTACTATAGCTATCCATACTGTTGTAGAGATTTTTTCTTTTAAAAATAAAAAACCAAGCAAAGCAGTTATAAATGGCATAGCAGCAAGGCAAAGTAATGTTATAGCTGCAGTAGTATTAGTTATAGACCATATGAACGTAATCATAGCAGTTCCTAGGCCAATTCCTCCTACAATACCAGATATACCTACCTTAAAATAATTTTTGTAAAAGTCTTTTCCTTCTTCAAGAAATAGATACATATTTAATAAAAGAAAAATAACTAACCCTCTAGTAAATAGATATTGCCATGGAACTGTCTGTGGCTGATCGATGTGCCTTACAACATAAGGACCAAATGACCAAAAAACTCCAGCTATTAGGACAATTGGAATGGCTACTTTTGGATTTTTTAAATCAAGCATGTGCTATTTTTTTATTTAAGAAGTAAGAAAATATAAATATAAATTTATATAATAACAATCAAATAAAATTTAGATTAATGGATATTAATATTTTAAAATTAGCTTCAGATACCAAAAATAACAAATATATTGGAAACTGTACTCATTCAACAAAGTTCAAAAGTCAGATTTGTGGAGACGAGATTGAAATTTTTTTAATTATAAAAGATAATATGATTAAAGATTTTACCTATCAATCTCAATCTTGTATATATTGCAATGCATCAGCTAATATAGTTTCAAAAAATTTTAAAAGAAAAAGTAAAAGCAAAATTAAAAATTTTTTAAAATTATTAGAACAGTTTAATGATAAAGAAAACATTTTATTTCCTAATGAATGGAAAGATTTTAAAAAAATTTTTAATAAAAAAAATTTTGCTAGGAAAGATTGTATAACATTGCCAATTGAAGCTTTAAAAAAAATAATTGAATAAATGACAAAAGATAAAATTTATAAGTCACTTTTAGCAGCTTTATTTTCTACAATAACAATTGGTATTTTAACATTATTAACCTATAAGACCAATTTTGGTCTTTTTTTAATTGCTTCATTTGGATCTTCAATGGTTCTTTTGTACGGCTATCCTGAAAGTCCTTTTGCTAAACCAAAAAATATATTATTTGGTCACTTGGTAACTTCAGCAATTGGAATTTTATTTTATAATTACATTCCCTTACCTATTTATATCTTAATACCTTTAGCTGTAGGTTTTGGAGTTGGATTAATGATATTTTTAGATGTAACTCATCCACCTGCAGGTGGAAACCCCATTATAGTCATATTAGGGTCAGTATCGTTTGAATATCTTTTGTCACCAATATTAACTGGATGTCTGATAATAGTAGTATTTGGAATTCTTCTAAATAAATTTGTTGCTCAAAAGAAATATCCTTAACATTTACTATTCATTTGATTGATGTTCCAATTGTGCTAGACTTGGTTTAGAAAATATCTATAGAGAGAGATTTTAAACTTAAAAATTAGGAGATAAAATGAAAGTACTTTGTGTGTTATATGATGATCCTAAAGGCGGTATGCCTAAGTCTTATGCCTTATCAGATCTTCCAAAACTAGAAAAATACCCAGATGGAATGACTTTACCAAGTCCAAAAGGTAGGGATTTTACACCTGGAGAATTGTTAGGCTGTGTATCTGGAGAGTTAGGATTAAGAAAATTTTTGGAAAGTAATGGCCATGAGCTTATTGTAACAAATAGTAAAGATGGAGAAGGATGCGAGGCTGATAAACATATTGTAGATGCGGATATAGTGATCTCTCAACCTTTCTTCCCTTATTATTTAACTAAGGAGAGAATTGCAAAAGCAAAAAATTTAAAAATGGCTGTAACTGCAGGAATTGGGTCAGACCACGTAGATCTACAAGCAGCAATGGATAATAAAATTGATGTTGTAGAGGTCACATTCTGTAACTCAAGATCAGTTGCTGAACATATTGTAATGATGATTGTATCTTTGGTAAGAGATTACCATAATCAACATAGGATAGTTAATGAAGGCGGTTGGAACATTGCAGATGCTGTGCAAAGATCCTATGACGTTGAGGGAATGCATATTGGAACTGTTGCAGCTGGAAGAATTGGACTAGATGCTTTAAGAAAAATGAAACCTTTCGATGTTCATCTTCATTACTTTGATAGACATAGATTACCTGAGTCAGTAGAAAAAGAATTAAATTTAACTTTTCATGAAACAGTAGAGTCAATGGTTAAAGTTTGTGATGTGGTAACTATAAACTGTCCACTACACCCTGAAACAGAAAATTTATTTGATGATGCAATGATTAGCAAAATGAAAAAAGGTGCATACATTGTAAATACTGCTAGAGGTAAAATTTGTAACAGAGATGCTATTGCTAAAGCGTTAAAAAGTGGTCAATTAAGTGGATACGCTGGTGATGTATGGTTTCCACAACCAGCACCAAATGATCATGTTTGGAGAACGATGCCAAATCATGGAATGACGCCTCATACTTCTGGAACTTCTCTTTCAGCGCAAGCTAGATATGCTGATGGTGTTAGAGAGATTTTGGAATGTTTCTTTGAAGGTCGTGAAATACGTAACCAATACCTAATTGTTAAGGATGGACAATTAGCAGGTATGGGTGCACATTCTTACAGTAAAGGAAGCGCTACTGGCGGTTCTGAAGAAGCGGCAAAATATCAAAAAAAATAGAGTTTTAAATACAAATCATTAAAGGTAAGCTATGAATTTACCAGATAGCTACCTTTAATGAAAAAATTATTATCAATTATTTTCTTATTACTTTCTTCAACGAGCTTTGCAAATTCACCAAATTTTGAAAGAGCTTATTTTGCTGGTGGGTGCTTTTGGTGCATGGAGGAGTCATTTGAAAATATTCTTGGTGTTTCAAAAGTTATTTCTGGGTACTCAGGTGGCACTACAGAAAATCCAACTTACAAAGAGGTCACATATGGAAATACAGGTCATTTTGAAGTTATTGAAGTGATATATGTTCCAGAAGTAGTCAGCTATGAAAAACTTTTAGAAGAATTCTGGGTAAATATCGATCCATTTGATGCTGCAGGACAGTTTTGTGACAAAGGATATAGTTATAGATCAGTTGCATTTTATCAAAATGAGAAACAAAAAGATTTAATAGAAAATAGTATTAAGGAAATAGAACAAAAATTTAAAAAAAAAGTCGTAACCTACGTTAGAGAATTTGAAAAATTTTACAAGGCAGAAGCTTTCCATCAAGATTATTACCAAATAAATTTTGTAAATTATTTAAGATATAAAAAGGCTTGTAGGCGTGAGGCAACATTAAATAATATTTGGGGGTCTTAAAGTGACTATAATCAGCAAATATGTAGCTTTAAAAAATTATATTCCAACTGGGTTACCAAAAGAAACTGATTTTGAGATAAAATCAAAAGAAATATCAATTAATAAGGAAAAAAATATATTAGTCTCAAATTCATGGATATCAGTTGATCCGTATATGAGAGCAAGAATGACCGAAAGAAAAAATTATAAACCGCCATTTAAAATTGGTGAGGAAATGGAAGGATATGCAATTGGCAAAGTAGAGATTTCAAATGATAAAAGTTTTAATGTTGGAGATTTAGTATTTAGCAGCCAGGGTATGAGAGACAATTTTGTTTGCAGTGCTGATAAACTAAAAAAGCTTAAAGCTATTGACATGCCAATTCAATCCTATTTAGGTCCTCTTGGTATGACAGGACATACTGCATACATCGGACTATTAAAACATGGAGAATTAAAAGCAGGGCAGACAGTTTTAGTATCTTCAGCTGGAGGGAGTGTTGGTTCGACAGTTTGTCAAATTGCGAAAAATCTTGGTTGTAAAGTTATTGCTAGTACAGGTTCTGATGAAAAAGTTGATTGGTTAAAAAATGAATTAAAAGTTGATTATGCTTTCAATTATAAAAAGGTAGAAAATCTTGTGTTACATTTTAAAGAAGTTTGTCCTGATGGATTTGATCTTTATTTTGATAATGTTGGAGGTGATTTTTTGGAATCCGCAATTTTCCAAATGAAAAATTTTGGTCGTATAGTTGTTTGTGGAAGAATTTCTCAGATGAATGTAACAACACCAGGATCTGGAATAAAAAATATGGCACATGTGCTTGTTAAAAGACTTACCATTAAAGGATTTTTAATATTTGATCATGAAAATGAAAGAGAGCCATTTGAAACTGATATGTTGAAATGGTTATCTAAAGGTGAAATAAAATTTAAAGAAACTATTTATACAGGAATTGAGAGTGCCCCAAAATCATTTATAGATTTATTAAAGGGAAAAAATACTGGTAAAATGCTTGTCAAAATTTAATTAAAAAATTTATGACAATATAAATCCTTTAAATGATAAAAACCTTTCCTTTGCTATTTATACTATTGTGGTCATCTGCATTCATATCAGGTGACATTATAGTTCAGAACGCATCTCCATTTGCAGCACTTGCTTTTAGATTTGGAATTGTAACTATAGGGTTTTTTTTATTTGCACTATTTAAAAAAGAAATAATTTTTACAAAAATAAGATATGTCCTAAAGAGTATTACTACAGGTGTATTGTTTCATGGATTATATCTTGGTGGTTGTTGGTACGCCTTTCATGTAGGAGTTCCTGCAAGTGTAGTTGCATTAATTGTTACTCTACAACCTATATTAACAAATTTATTGTCAGGACCAATTTATAAGGAAGTTATAGGATGGAGGCAGTGGGTTGGTATAGTTTTTGGATTTGTTGGTTCTTTATTGGTGCTTGGGATTGATTTTGGAAATGAGTTTCCCAAAGATGGAATTATCACTTGTTTTATTGCCCTTGCAGCAATCACTACAGGTACCTTATGGCAAAAAAAATTAAGTGGGAATGTTCCTTTATCAGTAAATAACGGTTTTCAAGCATTCGGTGGCTGTGTTTTTAATCTTATTTTAATATTATTTTTAGAAACTCCATATATTAACTTTTCAACAGGATTCATATTAGGAATGACACATCAGATTGTGCTGGTGTCTTTTGGGGCTTTTACAATTTTAATGTTTTTAATAAAGGCAGGTTCAGTAAGTAAGACTTCAACATTATTTTTTCTTGTTCCTCCTACAACAGCTCTCATGGCTTATTTATTTCTGGGAGAAAAACTATCAAATATTGATGTAATAGGTTTTGTTTTAGCAACTATAGGTGTTTATATTGCAACAAGAAAGTAAATGAAAATTATTTATTTTTTAAAAAAATTTTACAAACCTTTTATTTTAACTTATCTTTTTTTTTCTATTGGTATAAGTTTCTATCCATCTTTTGAATTTTATTCATTTAAAGGACAATTATTAATTTTAGCTGTATCTGCTTTTAATGGTTTTCTAGGCTATTATTTTAAAAAATTATAATACGTAAGGCTCAGGTCTAGCATTACTTTTTAAAACTCTTTCAACATCAAAAACACTTATGTCTATTGATTGATAACTGCCGGTTGTTATTAACTCAGTAAGTGCTCTACCAATGCCTGGGGCCTGCATTAAACCTCTGCCTGTAAATCCAGAGGCTAAATAAACATTTTCATACTTTGGATGTTTTCCAACAACTGCATTGTTATCTAACTTATTACAATCATAAAATCCTGCCCATCCTCCTGTTAATTTAAGTTCCTCAAAAGCTGGTACTCTTTTTGCAAGAGCAGGCCAGACCAATTCCTCAAAATCGTTCCACGCTGGTTCTAAATCTTTTGCGTCGAATACAGATATCGGTGAACCAGCTAAAAACTCCTTTCCCTCTGGTCTCCAATAAACACCAGTAGTTAAATCCCCAGTCAATGGCATATCAGGAAAATGTTTAGGACATTTGACTCTAAAAACTGTGTGTTTCTGTGGTACCACTGGGATATCCGATAACAGTTCTTTTGTCCAACAACCTGCCGCAGAAATAATTGTCTTTGCATTCAGTTCAGATAAATCTTTAACTTCACCTTTTATAAATTCAGCACCAAGCTCTATAGCCTTACTTTTTAATGCGCTATGAAACATAAAAGGATCTATCCATCCCTCGCTTTTGTTATCAGTGTATGTAGCTGTTTCTATTCCTTCATTATTTATATATGGAAAAATTTTATTTAATTCAGAGCCCTTAATATTTTTTGTACCTGCATCACACTCTTTATGATTCTCTAAAGCTCTGTATTGTTCTTCTGCATGTTCCGGTCCAAACATCAATAAGTATCCATTCGGTACCATGCTTGCCGTTGGGTTTGGATTTTTTTTTGTTTTTAACAATTCTGGTATTTTAAAAATGAATTCTCTAGCAAACTTACCTAAAAGTATATTTTCTTTTTGAAAAAATTGTCTTCTAAATCCACCTAAAGACAAAGGAAATGAGGCAGTCTTATATGTAGGGTCTCTCTCAATTACCTTAACTTTTCTACCTTCCATTGATAAAAAGTATGCAGTAGCAGCGCCTATTATACCTCCACCAACTATGACGACATCATCCATAAATTTTAATATATACTATTTTCTTTGCATTAACCATAAAGCATCTTGAGATAAAAAATAAATTTTTCCGTTAGAGGGATGCACTTGAATGTCTCTAATTCTTCCAATTTTATTTTTAAAAATAACCTCTTCTTTTACATTTGATAAGTCTTCAAATATCAGTTTTCTTAAGGATTTATCTTTTAAAGAAGTGATTAAAGCATGACTATTCCACTCATTAAACTCGTCACCTTTATAAATAGTTATTGCGCTAGTTGCTATTGAGGGTACCCAATATTGAATAGCTTTTGTAAATCCAGGTTTCCATTTTGGGCCAATTGGAATTCCAGAATAATTGGTTCCTCCCCATCCTAAAATTTTCCATCCATAATTTTCACCTTTTTTAACTTCTCCGAACCAATCTCCACCTTTTGCCCCATGATTACTCATGTAAACTTTTCCATCAAATTCAGAAAGTGCCATCCCTTGAGGATTTCTAATTCCAATTTGATAAATCTCTGGCAACCAATCTACCATACCCTCAAACTTTGGATTATCTTTTGGTATACTTCCATCTAAATGAATTCTTATAATACTACCTGGATGCTTTGAGGCGTCTTGTGCAATCATACCTTGTCCTCTCTCACCCGCAGAAGCAAATATAAAATTATCTTTGATAACTAATCTTGATCCAAAATGATAACCAGAGTCTATTGGGGGATTTGCTTGAAAAATATTTTTAAAGTTTAATTGTTTCCTATTAAATTCTGCTTTTGCAATAGAAGTGCTAGTTTTATATCCACCTCTATCTTCAGTATATGAAATCCAAATATTATTGTCTTTATGAATAATATCTAATAAGCCTCCTTGACCATGGACAACAAAGTTAAGTTGATGATTAATTTCTTGAACTTCTCTAGATAAAATATTTACAATTTTTATTTTGCCGCTTTTTTCTGTAATTATTATTTCATTACTATTAATAAAAGA
Source organism: uncultured Pelagibacteraceae bacterium (assembly GCA_902536975.1). Classification (GTDB taxonomy): domain Bacteria; phylum Pseudomonadota; class Alphaproteobacteria; order Pelagibacterales; family Pelagibacteraceae; genus Pelagibacter. The sequence continues at coordinate 978 of CACAZG010000023.1, read as the reverse complement.
GGATCCCCAAGGTGAATCTAGGTTAACTAATTTTTCTAATTTAAAGTTTTGTGAATACGATTTTGAGGCAAATACGAAAAAAAGAATTAAAACGTATATTATTTTTTTCACTTTATGAAAGTTTTGATCTTCCACCATCAACTGCAATTATTTGACCCGTTACCCAGGAACTTTCCTCGGTAAGTAAAAATTTTGCCAAAGCTGCTCCATCTTTACCCTCACCTAGTCTTTTAAGTGGGTGGGCTTTAGCTATTCCTTGAGCAATTGCTGTATTTTTTAACATTGGTTGAGCTATCTTAGAATTAGTTAAACTTAGAGCAACACTGTTAACTCTTATGTTTGGAGCAAATTCAGCTGCTAATGATACAGTTAGTCCCTCAATAGCCGCTTTGGTTGATGCTATTATTGAATGATTTGTAAAACCTCTTTGAGCTGCAACTGTTGAAAATAAAACAATTGAACCATTATTTTGTTTTAGGTTATCTTGATATCCTTTGATTAAGTCTACCGCAGAATAAAAATTAAGTTTCATACATTTATTGAAATCATTCTCAGTTGCCATCTTTAAAGGCTTCAAATCTATAGACCCAACACAATATGCTACACCTTTGATTTCTGATATGTCTGATTTAATTGTATCCACGAACCCCTCGTGTAATACATCTGCCACAGTATAAGAAGAGTTCAATTTCTCAGCTAAATTTTTAAGTTGACTTTCATCTCTTCCAACTAAATGAATTTCTTTACCAGAAGAATACATTTGCTCTGCTAAATTGGATCCGATAGAACCTGTCGCACCGACAATTAGATATTTTTCTGACATATAATAATTAATGAAATTATTTTTTATACTTGGAAATCAGTTATTTCCATTAAAAAACCTCGACCGCTTCAAAAAAGACCACCTATTTTTTATGTCAGAAGACTACCAATTATGTACATATGAAAGACATCATAAATTAAAAATTCTACTATTTT
>CACAZG010000022.1 GCA_902536975.1 uncultured Pelagibacteraceae bacterium | reverse complement strand
TTTACTGTATTAGAAAAAAGTCAATTAAATTGGCTTCTAAATACTTTCAAAAAAATTTTCCTGGAAAAATACTTTATGCTCTAAAAACTAACCCTCATACAGTAGTTCTTAGAACTGTTATTGAAAGTGGTATTAATCATTTTGATGTAGCATCTATAAAAGAAATAGAGGCCATAAGAAAAATAAGTCCAAATGCGAAATGTTCTTATATGCATACAGTTAAAAGTAGAGAAAGTATTAAAGAGGCATATTTTAAATATAATGTTAAGGCCTTTTCTTTGGATACTAAGGATGAATTAATAAAAATTTTAGAAAGCACAAATTATGCTAAAGACTTAGAGTTATTTGTTAGAGTTTCGGTGTCTAATGAACATGCGGAGATTGATTTATCAAAAAAATTTGGGGCTATTAATACTGAAGCAACTGGATTACTTAGATTAACAAAACAATATTCTAAAAAAATTGGACTTAGTTTCCATGTTGGTTCACAATGTATGCACCCAATATCTTATTCAAAAGGAATATTTGAAATAGGAAATATAATTAAAAAAACTAAAATTATTCCAGATGTAATTAATGTTGGAGGAGGCTTTCCAACTATTTACCCTGATCTTGTTCCTCAATCTTTAGAAAATTATTTTGATCAAATTAAAAATGGTTTAAATAATTTAAAATTGGATAAGCTTCCAGAAATTATATGCGAACCTGGGAGAGCGATTGTTGCAGAAAGTGGCTCAACTATTGTAAGAGTTGATTTAAGAAAAAAACAAAAACTTTATATAAACGATGGAACGTATGGAACTTTATTTGACGCAGGTGTCCCCAACATAGTTTACCCGTCTAAAATGATAACTGATGGAAGAGTAATCTCCAAAAAACTGACATCTTTTGATTTCTACGGCCCAACTTGTGATAGCATGGATTATATGAAAGGTCCCTTTATCTTACCTAACAATATAAAAGAGAACGATTATATAGAACTTGGACAATTGGGAGCGTATGGATTAACTTTTAGAACTAATTTTAACGGATTTTATTCTGATGAAATTTATGAAGTTGAAGATAATCCAATCATGACGATGTATAACAAAGAGGCAAATAAAGATTTTCTTGTTGCTTGATGTCAGACAATAAAAACCTATCGAGCAATAGAAAAAGTGATTTACTCAGTAAAGAGGTAGAGCATATTGATATAACTTCTTTTGACGCTCGAAATATTGTTTCCTCAATGGAAAAAATGTCTTTCGTTTCAAGAGAGACTGCAAATGCTGCAAATATTTTTAATGAAATGATAAGAGATAAAGATTGCACAATCTTTTTAACACTCGCAGGATCAACTTCTGCTGCAGGATGTATGCATATATATAGAGATTTGGTTAAATATAATATGGTTGACGCTATAGTAGCTACTGGGGCTTCAATTATTGACATGGATTTTTTTGAGGCGCTTGGTTTTAAGCATTATCAGGGATCACAGTATCAAGATGATACTGAGTTAAGAAATAACTACGTTGATAGAATATATGATACTTACATTGATGAGGAAGAGCTTCAGATTTGCGATAAAACTATTGGGAAAATTGCAGATCAATTGGAGCCTAAAAGTTATACATCAAGGGAATTTATAAGGGAGGTTGGCAAATATCTTAAAACTAATGCAAAAAAGAAAAATTCATTAATAGAAGTTGCTTATGACAATAATGTTCCAATTTTTTGTCCTGCGTTTACTGACTCAAGTGCTGGATTTGGACTTGTGATGCACCAAGAAAGAAACCCGAAAAATCACATTACAATTGACTCAATACGAGAGTTTAGAGAATTAACTGAAATCAAAATAAAATCTAAAGGATCAGGACTTTTTATGATTGGAGGAGGTGTACCAAAAAATTTTATTCAAGACACTGTAATATGCGCTGAACTTTTAGGTAAAGATGTAGATATGCATAAATATGCTATTCAAATTACAGTTGCAGACTCTAGAGATGGAGCATGCAGTAGCTCAACATTAAAAGAAGCAAGTTCGTGGGGAAAAGTTGATATTACCAAAGAACAAATGGTTTTTGCAGAAGCAACAAGTGTATTACCCTTAATAGCAAGCGACGCCTATCATAAAGGTGAATGGAAAAATAGAGAGAGAAAAAATTTTTCCAAAATATTTTGATTAATGATCAAAAAAGTCAAAATAGGTTTAATACAAAGCAAATCTTTAGGTACAATTCAATCTAATATTGGTTTAGCTATAAAAAATATTAAAAAAGCTGCAAAAAAAAATGCAAAGATAATATGTCTTCCAGAACTGTTTTTGACTAATTATTTTTGCCAAACAGAAAGTCATTCAAACTTTAAATTTGCTGAAAAAATTCCTGGAAAAATTTCAAGAATATTTTGCGATTTAGCAAAAGAGCTTGGTGTTGTATTAAATATTACGATGTTTGAAAAAAAAACATCTGGGTTTTATCATAACACTAGTATCATTATTAATGAAAATGGTAATATTTTGTCTAAATATCGTAAGATGCATATACCTGATGATCCAGGTTATTATGAAAAATTTTATTTCAGTCCAGGAGATCTTGGATTTAAAAGTGTTAAAACAAAATTTGGAAATATAGGTCCTCTTATATGTTGGGATCAATGGTTTCCCGAAGCAGCTAGATTAACGGCTTTAAAAGGAGCTCAAATTATTTTTTATCCTACTGCTATTGGATGGCATCCAAAAGAAAAAAAAAAGTTTGGAAAATCTCAATTAGAATCTTGGATCACGATGCAAAAATCTCATGCTATTGCTAATGGAACTTATGTGGCTGCCATAAATAGAGTTGGAGTAGAAACAAAAGGTAAGAAAAAAATTGAATTTTGGGGTAATTCAATGGTGATAGATCCTAGTGGTAAAGTAATTGCAAAAGCAGGGAATAAAAAAGAAAATATTTTGGTTTGTGAGATTGATTATAAAAAAATAGATACTGCAAGACAGCACTGGCCTTTTTTAAGAGACAGAAGAACTGAATTTTACAAAGATATTCTCAAAAATCCCGAAGATGAGTAAAAAAATAAGTGAATTTAGAATGCCAGCAGAATGGGAGCTTCAAAAATCAGTTTGGATGTCATGGCCTCACAATAAAAATGATTGGCCTGGATTATTTGAAAAAATTCCAAATACAGTTGGAAAAATTATAAAATATTTAACAAAACATCAAAGAATAGATTTATTTGTCAATAATACCAAAAGTATAAACACCACAAGAGTATATTTAAAAAAAATAGGTTGTAATATATCTAACATTAAATTTCATAAACTTAAGACGGACAGGCTTTGGTTAAGAGACTCGGGACCAATATTTTTGGTTAATAAAAAAAATAGAAAAAAGATCATGCTTGATTTTAAATTTAATGCTTGGTCAAAATATAAAAATTTCAGAAATGATAACAAAATCAATAATTATATTAGTAGGTACTTAAATATTGAGAGTATTTTACCAAAAAAAATAAATTCAAATAAATTTGAAAGGGTAGTAATGGAGGGAGGTGCGTTTGATAACAATGGATCTGGCTCCATATTGCTAACAAGGGAGTGCTTATTGAGTAGTAAACAAGAAAGAAATAAAGGATTCAAAAAAAATGACTACGAGAACATGTTTTCAAAATATTTAAATGCAAAAAATTTTATTTGGCTTAATAAAGGAATTGTTGGAGATGATACACACGGTCATATCGATGATATCGCAAGATTTGTATCAAAAAGTACAATCATGATAGCTGTAGAAAATAATAGATTAGATAAAAATTATAAAGCTCTTAAAGAAAATTTAAAAATATTAAGTAATAGTTATGATGAAAATGGAAAAAAATTTAAAATAATAAAGATTCCTATGCCAAGTCCTGTCGTAATAGACAAAACACGTGTTCCTGCAAGTTATTTAAATTTTTTCATTAGTAATAAAACAGTATTAGTTCCAGTATTTAATGTCAAAGAAGACAAAAAGGTTTTAAAAATTTTTAGAAAATTTTTTACAAATAGAAAAGTTGTTGCTATTGATTGTAGTGATTTAATTTGGGGTTTTGGCGCTATTCATTGCATGACACAACAAGAGCCAAAAATTTAAATTAAGCAGCTTTTAAAGTACCTAATAATAATCTAAAAGGTATCAACATTACTAAAGCTACAAAAATCTTTACTAGCAAATCTCCTAAAGAAAGTGTTACCCAAGGTATTCCTGTTCCATAAAATGAAATTGAAAAAAATAAAATTGTGTCAACCATGGAACCAATTAATGAAGATGCGAGGGGCGCAATAAACCATTTTTTTTGTCTTAATTGATCAAATATTTGCACATCCAGTAATTGGGCAATAATAAAGGCTGTACCTGAACCAATTGCTATTCTTACTGAGATTAAGTCTGCAAAATTTGTTGAAAAAATTAGTGTAAACAAAATTCCTATTGTAAATCCTATATAAACAATTTTTCTAGCAACTAATTTGCCAAAAGATCTATTTGCTAGATCAGTTATTAAAAAAGCTATTGGATAACTAAATGCTCCATATGTAAGAATTTCTTGAAGACCATAATATTGAATTGGAAATTGGACTAAATAATTAGATGCTAAGACAACCAATCCCATTAAAAATGAGAGTGTTAAAAAAACTTTATTCATTATGCTGATTTATTGACTAAGGATTTTTTTAATTTTTTTAGCCTTAATGACAAATCTCTAGACTTAGCTGAAATTAAAAATTGGTCAAAGCTACCTTTTTTATCTACTGACCTAACACCAGCATTTGAGACAGTTAATCTTAAACTTCTCTTAAGGAGCTCACTTTTAAACTTAACTTTTTTTAGATTAGGAAGAAATCTTCTTTTAGTCTTATTATTAGCATGACTAACGTTATGACCTTTAAGCGGAATTTTTCCAGTAAGTTCGCATTTTTTAGACATAAATTATGAGCCTGTATAGGATCTGAATCTTATCGCGTCAAGATTAATTTTTAGTCCCAATAGCCTCTGAAACATTTTTAAAACCCTTATTTTTTAATAAATCAATTAATTCTTTACTAATTTTTGAAGCTATGCTTGGACCTCTATAAACCATTCCAGTATATAATTGAACGAGTGTTGCACCAGAAGTGATTTTTTCAAAGGCATCTTGTCCATTGTTAACACCACCCACTCCTATTATTTTTGTTTTATCTTTTAGAATTTTATAAAACTTGGAAATTACCTCGTTTGAAATTTTTGCGATTGGTTTACCTGACAGACCACCCTTCTCTAATTTATTTATATTTTTTAAATTTTCTCTATTCTTATCTGTAGTATTGCAAACAATAACGATTCCTATTTTTTGTTCCAAGATGATCTTGGACACTTCATTAATTTGATCATCATTAAGATCCGGTGAGACTTTTATTGCTAGTGGAATGTTTGAATTTAACTCTTTTTTTTCGTTATTTAGTTTGTCAATCAATAAATTTAGTTCATCTCGATTGTGAAAATCTCTTAAATTTTCTGTATTTGGTGAGGAGATGTTTATAGTTATATAATCGGCTAAATTATAAAATTTACGAAAACAAATTAAATAATCATCAACTCTATTCGTGGAGTCTTTGTTAGGTCCAATATTTATTCCTAAAAAACCTTTTCTTTTATTTTCCATAATTCTCTTGCTAATTTCTTCTGAACCAGAGTTGTTGAAACCTAGTCTATTAATCAAAGCTTCATCTTCTTCAAGTCTAAAAACTCTTGGTTTGGGGTTGCCGAATTGAGGCTTTGGTGTAATTGTCCCTACTTCAACAAAACCAAATCCAAGATTAAACAAAGGATTATATACTTCAGCATTTTTATCAAATCCAGCAGCAACACCAATGGGTGAAGATAATTTTTTTTCACAAAAAGTTATTTCTAAAATATGACTGTCTCTAGGTTTTGAGTAATGAATATTATTTAACTTAAGTGCTTTTATTGCTAAAGAATGTGCTACTTCAGGGCTAAATTTAAAAATTAGTGGTCTTATAATATTAAACATTTTCTAATTTACTTTTTATTAATTCTTTAGTCTCTTTAACCCCAAAAAAGCTTATAAAAAAACCAAATCGTGGTCCATTTTCTACCCCAAAAACTACCTCATATATTAACTTGAACCAATCACGCAAATTTTCTTTATAGCCATTCTCTTTCCCTACTGTATAAATTGTGGTCTGAATATCCTCTGGTTTCATTGCATCATTGCAGTTATCTAAAGAGTTTACTAAAGCCTCTAAAGCAATTTTTTCACTTTCATTTGGTTTTTTATAAATCTTTTTAGATTTTATAGCGTCATTAAAATATTTTATTGCATAAGATATTAACTTATCAAAAATTGGATACATATCCTCATTAATATCTTTCTTGTATTTCTTAACAAACTTCCAGAGTAACTCTTTATTATCAGCATTGCTAGTCTCAACTAGATTTAATAGCATAGAGAAGGACATGATTGAATTTTCCTCTGGTATCTCTGAATTATGAACATGCCATACAGGATTCATTAGTTTTTGAAGATCGTTTTGAGTTTTACTTTTTTCAATAAAATCAAGATACTCATCGACAGCCTTGGGCACTACCTCTCTATAAAGTTTTTTTGCTCTCTTTGGATTCTGGTACATATACAAAGAAAGACTTTCAGGCGATGCATACTCCAACCATTGATCGATTGTAATACCATTTCCTTTTGACTTAGATATTTTTTCACCTCTTTCATCTAAAAATAACTCATATGCAAAACCAGATGGATTGGACTTACCCAATAATTTTATGATTTTTGTAGATAAAATTGCACTCTCAATCAAATCTTTTCCGTACATTTCAAAATCTACATCAAGGGCATACCATCTCATAGCCCAATCTACTTTCCATTGTAATTTACAATTTCCATCTAAAATACTTTGTTCTAACTTTTTTCCATTATTATCAAAAATTATTTTTGAATTATTAGTATCTAGTTCTGAGACTGGAATCTCTAATACAACCCCTGTATCTGGACATATTGGTAAAAATGGAGAATATGTTTTTTGTCTTTCTTTGCCAAGCGTAGGAATAATTATATTCATTATTCCTTCATAATTTTCTAAAATTAATTTTAATGTTTCATTGAAAAAACCAGACTTATATAAAATTGATGAGCTTTTAAAACTGTATTCAAACTTAAATTTATCTAAGAAATTCTTTAACATTTCATTATTATGTTCGCCAAAACTGTTAAATTTTCCAAAAGGATCCGGTACTTGAGTTAAGGGTTTATGAAGATTTTTTTCAAGTTTTTCAGGATTGGGAATATTTTCAGGAACTTTTCTAAGCCCATCCATATCATCAGAAAAAGTAATTATTTCTTTCGGAAGCTCTGTTAAATGATTTAAAGCGTTAACAATCATTGAAGTTCTTGCAACTTCACCAAAAGTACCTATGTGTGGTAAGCCGCTAGGACCGTACCCTGTTTGAAGAATGATTTTACCCTTGTTTTCAATATTTTTCTTTCTTTCTCTTAGAAGCTTTTTAGCCTCAACAAAGGGCCAAGCGTTTGTTTTGTCTATATTGGTTTTATCAATCACTTTTTTTATTAAACTGCCTATAAATAACGTTTTTAATAATTCTTAATAGAGTTGAATTTTATTTACCATAAAATAATGTCCAATCAAAATGTCCAATTATAAAACTGTTTTTTTTACCCTAGGAATTTTACAAATAATTTTAGGTTTATCGATGATTGCACCAATTTTAGCACAGTTTTTTTATAATGAACTAGATTCAGGTTTCATAAGTTCTGGAATTGTGACTATTATTTTTGGAGTACTTTTTTTGTTAACAAATTTAGATCATGATAAAAAAATTAGTTTACCTCAGGCTTTTCTTTTAACAGCATTATCTTGGTTGAGTATTGCTATCTTTGGGTCGCTACCATTCGTATTTTCTGAGATAAATTTAAGCGTAACGGATGCTTTTTTTGAGAGTATGTCAGGTATAACTACAACGGGATCAACTATAATTACTAATCTAAATGAAACTCCTAAAAGTATCCTACTTTGGAGGGGGATGCTTCAATGGTTAGGTGGAATTGGTATAATTGTAATGGCAATAACTTTAATGCCATTGATGAATATTGGAGGTATGCAATTATTTATGATTTCAACAAGTAATACTCCAGAAAAAATTTTACCTAAGTCAAAGGAAATAGCATTAAGATTAATATTGGTATACTCTGGCCTAACTTTTATATGTGCATTGTTTTATAAAATATTTGGTATGAACTTTTTTGATAGCATAGTTCATTCGATGACAACAATAGCAACTGGAGGTTTCTCAAATTATAATCAATCCATTGGTTATTTTGATAGCTCTTTAATTGAATTGACATCAATTATATTTATTATTTTAGGAAGTATACCATTTATTGCTTACATAAAGTATCTGAACGGTGACAAAAAGATATTTTTTAATGACACACAAATTAAAACTTTTTTTAAAATTGTAATTTTTTCAATTCTTTTAATGTATTTTTATTTGTCAATTAAAAACCAAAACATTTCAGATATCAGGTCTGTAGCATTCAATGTTATTTCAATATTAACAGGAACAGGTTATGTAACTCAAAACTTTAGTGAATGGGGGCAATTCCCGCTAATTTATTTTCTTATACTAATGTTTATTGGTGGTTGTGCAGGATCTACTGCTTGTGGAATTAAAATATTTAGAGTCCAAATTCTATTTCAATTTATTTCCGCACAACTTAAAAAAATTATTTATCCAAGAGGTATATTTAAGATTAAATATGAAAACAGTAATATTGATGAAAAATTTTTGGCTTCAATAATTTCTTTTATATTTTTATATATTGTAATTTTTTTTGTTATAACAGCTCTTTTGTCTACAAGTGGTTTGGATTTGACAACCTCGATATCGGCTGCAGCAACATCAATATCAAACGTGGGTCCTGGTTTAGGTGATATTATTGGTCCAAATGGTAATTTTTCAAATTTATCTGATTTTTCTAAATGGATTTTAAGTTTATCAATGATTTTAGGTAGATTAGAACTGTTTGCTGTATTAGTATTGTTTATTCCATCTTTTTGGAGAAAATATTAATGTCTGAAACTAAACAAAACTGGGTAGATTCATTATTAGTTTATAAAGATATTAGAATGTTAAGAATATTGCTTCTTGGAGCAATAAGTGGTTTTCCTTGGGTATTAATTGCAAGCAGCTTAAGTCTTTGGTTAAAAGAAGAAGGATTGAGTAGATCAACGATTGGTTGGGCAGGATTAATATTCGGAGTTTATGCTTTTAATTATTTATGGGCTCCCATCATTGACAGAATACAAATTCCATTTTTAACAAAAAAATTAGGACATAGACGAGGATGGATTGTGCTAATGCAATTAATAATTTTAATTAGCTTAATTGTCTGGAGTTTTATTAATCCTTCACAAAATTTAGCACTTCTGATTAGTGTTGGATTAGTAATTGCAATAGCTTCAGCAACCCAAGATATAACTGTTGATGCATTAAGAATTGAACAAATCGATGCAAATGAGGGTAAATCTATGGCAGCAGGTGCGGCCATGGCAGTAGTTGGTTGGTGGACTGGCTATAAATTAGGAGGTGTTATAGCATTATTTACTGCAGAATTTTTTGAAAATATGGGAGTAACAGATTATTGGCAAGCTACCTTTTTAGTTTTAGGTGTTATAATTATTTTAATGAATATTTGTTTAATGTTTGTTCATGAACCAATTGATAATAACAGACAAAATAATCAAAAAGAGACAGATCAAATGATTGTAAACAAGCTTGGATCAAATAATATTTTAACAAATTTTATTGCTTATGTTTCGGGAACTATTGGTGGACCAATAATAAGCTTTTTCAAAAAAAATGGTTTTGCAATCGCAGTTGGGATATTAGGATTTGTATTTTTATTTAAAATTGGTGAGGCATTTCTAGGACGTATGTCTATTGTTTTTTATAAAGAAATTGGTTTTTCAAAAGGACAAATAGCAATTTATTCTAAAGGATTAGGATGGATAACAACTGTAGTTTTCACTTTAATAGGTGGTGTAATGGCGATGAGAGCTGGTACAGTCAAAACTATGTTTTTTGCTGGAGGTTTGATGGCTGTAACTAATTTACTTTTCGCATTATTGGCCTGGACAGGTAAATCAGAATTATTATTTGCAATAGCTGTAATAGCTGATGATATAACAGCTGCATTTGCAACAGTTGCATTTGTTGCCTTTATTTCTTTATTAGTGGATAGGACTTATACAGCAACTCAATATGCATTATTAGCATCAATTGGGACTGCTGGAAGAACTACCCTTGCCTCTTCCTCAGGTGCACTAGTAGATTGGCTAAATGGAGACTGGGGTACATTTTTTATAATAACAACTGTAATGGTGATTCCATCACTAATTTGTCTTTGGTTTATAAGGAATAAAGTTAAAATTGGTGCAAAATAATAGCTATTTCTGTAAGAATTCCTATTTAAACGTTTATGAGTTGGCCTCAAAGAAATCAAATAT
>CACAZG010000021.1 GCA_902536975.1 uncultured Pelagibacteraceae bacterium | reverse complement strand
GTTTGTGCCTATTAATAATATGAGATCACTTTCTTCAATCCCTTCTATTTTAGAGTTAAATAGGTAATTATTTCTATTTTCAAAATTTATGTAAGTATGCTTAGATCTAGAGTCTAAAAAACTAGAATTTAAAGTTTTTTGAAATAAGTTTTTAACAGCAAACATTGTTTCCATGTTTGTCATATCGCCAGTTAAACCGACTATTTTGTCCGGTGATGTTTTTAAAATTTTTTCTTTTATTTTTTTGTATGCATCTTGCCAACTTATTTCTTCAAAATTTCCATTATTTTTAATATATGGGATGTCTAAGCGTTGATTTTTTAATCCATCACATGCATATCTTGTTTTATCAGAAATCCACTCCTCATTAATTTCCTCATTAATTCTTGGTAAAACCCTTTTTACTTCCCAATCGTACGTATCCACTCTAATGTTTGACCCAACAGCATCCATAACATCAATTGTTTCAGTCTTTTTAAGTTCCCAAGGTCTTGCCTCGAACACATAAGGTTTAGAAGTTAATGCACCAACTGGACATAAATCAATTACATTAGCTGACATTTCAGACTCCATGGATTTCTCTAAATATGTAGTAATTTCCATATTTTCTCCTCGTCCAATCGCTCCTAATTCTGGTACTCCCGCTACTTCAGTAGCAAATCTAATGCATCTAGTACAATGAATACATCTAGTCATTTGAGTTTTTATTAATGGACCCATATATTTTTCAGGTACATATCTTTTATTCTCTTTAAACCGTGATTTATCAATTCCATAAAACATCGATTGATCCTGTAAATCACACTCACCGCCTTGATCACAAACTGGACAATCCAGAGGATGGTTGGCCAGCAAAAACTCCATCACGCCTTTTCTTGCTTTTTCAACTTTTTTTGTATTTGTTTTTATAACCATGCCTTCAGCTACAGGCATTGCACATGAAGCTATAGGTTTTGGCGACTTTTCCATTTCAACCAAACACATACGACAATTACCAGCTATGGAAAGTTTTTCATGATAACAAAATCTTGGTATCTCAGCTCCTGCTTGTTCACAAGCCTGTAGTACTGTTAGACCATCTTCAACCTCAATATCAATATCGTTTACTTTTAATTTAGGCATTTTCCTTTTCTAGTAAATGTTGATCAACAAGGTATGGAATATTTTTGTTTTTTTTCACAACTGGGTCAAATTTATTTCTTTCAAGTATTTCATCTTTAAAATGTCTGATTAATCCTTGAACCGGCCAAGAGGAACCTTCGCCAAAAGCACAAATAGTATGACCTTCTATTTGTTTTGTTACATCAAAAAGCATATCTACTTCATCTGGGGTTGCCTCACCTGCTGCCATTCTTTCCAACATTCTCCACATCCATCCAGATCCTTCCCTACATGGAGTGCACTGACCACAACTTTCATGTTTATAAAATCGAGCTATTCTTGCCATACACTTAATAATGTCTTGGTCATTATTAATCACAACAATACCTGCTGTACCTAGTCCTGTTTTATTTTCAACACATGCATCAAAATCCATTTTCATGTTGTCACATATTTCTTTAGGTAGCATTGGCATTGAAGAACCGCCAGGTATTACTGCTTTTAGATTGTCCCATCCACCAACTACACCTCCAGCATGGGTTTCAATTAATTCCTTTAGTGGAACTCCCATTTCTTCCTCAACGTTACATGGGTTATTGACATTTCCAGAAATACAATAAATTTTTGTTCCGGTGTTTTTAGCTCTTCCAAGTGAACTAAACCATTTTGCACCTCTTCTTAGAATTGTAGGAACAGCTGCAACAGTTTCAACATTATTTATGATAGTAGGGCATCCATATAATCCAATTAATGCAGGAAATGGTGGCTTTAATCTTGGTTGACCCTTTTTTCCTTCCAAACTCTCAAGTAGTGCAGTTTCTTCACCACAAATATAGGCACCTGCACCATAATGAATATAAATATCTAGATCCCATCCTGAATTTAAAGCATTTTTACCAATTAAATTATTTTTGTAAGCCTCATCGATTGCAGTTTGAAGTTTTCGACCTTCATTAAAATATTCACCTCTAATATAAATATAACATTTATGGGCGTTAACTGCGTAAGAAGCAATTAAACATCCTTCTATTAATTTGTGAGGTTCAAATCTTAATATATCTCTATCTTTACATGTTCCAGGTTCTGACTCATCAGCATTGATAACTAGGTAATGTGGTCTAGACCCTACTTCTTTAGGTGCAAATGACCATTTTAGACCAGTTGGAAAACCAGCTCCACCACGTCCTCTAAGCTCTGATAATTTAACTTCATTGATTATCCACTCTCTTCCTTTTTCTAAAATTTCTTTTGTTCCATTCCAATCATTTCTTAATTTAGCAGACTCAATATCAGCACCACTGTCATTGTACAAATTTTGAAATATTCTATCTTCGTCTTTAAGCATTTTTGTTACCTAATAAAGTTTTTCTATTGTTAACTGGTTCTGCATTTATTCTTCCAGAATAAGATCCTGGTTTTGGGATTTTATTTTGGTATATCGTCTCAATTATTTCTTCAAGTTTTTTATCATTCAAATCTTCATAATAATCTTCATTAACTTGCATCATTGGAGCGTTAACACATGCACCCAAACATTCAACTTCCATCCAAGAAATTTTTCCATCTTCAGATAATACATTTTCTTTTTCAGATATTTTTTTTTTACAAACTTTTACTAAATCATACGCTCCTCTAAGCATACAAGGTGTTGTAGTGCAAACTTGAAAGAAATATTTACCTACTGGTGATAAATTATACATTGAATAAAAAGTTGCAACTTCATAAACTTTTATATAAGGCATGTCTAAAAATTTAGCTATGTATTTCATTGCTTGTAACGGTATCCAATTATCATTTTGTCTTTGAGCTATATATAACAAAGCCATTACAGCACTCTGTTGTTTTCCATTTGGATAATTAGAAACAATTTTATTTGCTGCTTCCATGTTTTTGTCACTAAATTCAAAAGTTTCAGGTTGTTCTTTATAAATTTTTTTTACACTCATCTATCGACCTCTCCAAAAACAATATCCATTGAACCTAAAACTGCAGGTACATCAGCAAGCATGTGTCCTTTTATTAGATAATCCATAGCTTGAAGATGGGTAAATCCAGGAGCTCTGATTTTGCATTTGTATGGTTTGCTTGAACCATCTGAAATTAGATAGACTCCAAATTCTCCTTTTGGTGCCTCAACTGCTGTATATATTTCATCTTTTTCAACCCTATATCCTTCTGTAAATAACTTAAAATGATGGATTAAAGCTTCCATAGACTGTTTTATTTTTTTCTTAGGTGGTGGAGATATTTTTCCATCTTCTGTTTTAATTGGTCCTTTTGGAATATTTTTTAAACACTGTTTAATAATTTTTACGCTTTCTCTCATTTCTTCAATTCTGCAAAGATATCTGTCATAACAATCTCCATTTTTTCCAATAGGAATTTTAAATTCTAAATCGTCATAACAATCATAAGGTTGGCTTCTTCTTAGGTCCCATGCTACACCCGAGCCTCTTAACATAACTCCGGAAAAAGAATAATCGAGCGCATCCTGCTTAGATACTATTGCAATATCTACATTTCTCTGTTTAAATATTCTATTGTCAGTTAATAAAGTTTCTAAATCATCAATAATTTTTGGGAATTTTTCACAAAATTCACCTATATCACTATCAAGTCCACTAGGAAGATCTTTATGTACTCCGCCAGCTCTAAAATAATTTGCATGCAATCTTGATCCAGATACTCTTTCATAAAATCCCATTAATTTTTCTCTTTCCTCAAATCCCCATAATGTTGGTGTTAAAGCCCCAACATCCATGGCTTGAGTAGTAACATTTAATATATGACTTAATATTCTACCAATTTCACAAAAGATTACTCTTATATATTTAGCTCTAGTAGGAACTTCGATTTTAAGAATTTTTTCTATAGCTAAAGCAAAAGCATGTTCTTGATTCATTGGTGCCACATAATCAAGACGATCAAAATATGGAACAGCCTGAATATATGTTTTATTTTCTATTAACTTTTCAGTGCCTCTATGTAATAAACCAATATGAGGATCTGCTTTTTCAACAATTTCTCCATCTAACTGAAGTATTAATCTCAATACTCCATGTGCCGCAGGATGTTGTGGTCCAAAATTTAAATTTAGTGTTTTTTTTTCTTTTGCCATTAGTTTTTTTTAATTTCTTTAATATATTTTGTTCCTTCCCAAGGACTTTCATAATCAAAGTTTCTATAATTTTGTTCCAATTTTACAGGTTCATAGATCACTTTTTTTTGTTCTTCGCTATATCGAACCTCATTATGACCAGTAAGAGGAAAATCTTTTCTTAAAGGATGACCTTCAAATCCATAATCAGTTAAAATTCTCCTTAAATCAGGATGGTTTTTAAAGTTTAACCCATACATATCAAAAACTTCTCTTTCCATCCAATTTGCAGAAGGAAAAATTGAAGTTAATGACGAAATTACTTCATTTTCTTTGATATAATAATCAACAATAATTCTGTGGTTGTATTCATGACTTAAAAGAAGATAAACCATCTTAAATCTTTTTTCATTCTCTGGATAATCTACAGCTGTAATTTCAATTAATTGTCGAAATTTTGTTTCCTTGTTTGTTTTCAAAAAAGAAATTACTTCAATTAGTTCGTCATGATCAATGTTTAAATAAATGTTATTGTGCTTTATAAAAGAACTATTTATTTTAGATGTTAATTCAGAATTTATAAGCTTTTCCAAGTCCTCAAGATTTTTCATTTTTATCTTTCTAAAGAACCTTTGCTTCTTATTTTTTTCTGTAATTGTAAAATTCCATAGAGTAATGCTTCAGCTGAAGGTGGGCATCCAGGAACGTATACATCTACAGGCACCACACGATCACATCCTCTAACTACAGAATATGAATAATGATAATAACCCCCACCATTTGCACAACTTCCCATAGATATAACATATCTGGGTTCAGGCATCTGATCATAAACTTTTCTTAAAGCTGGAGCCATTTTGTTTGTTAAAGTCCCTGCAACTATCATTACATCTGATTGACGTGGTGATGCTCTGGGAGCTGCGCCAAATCTTTCAAGATCATATCTTGGCATTGATGTTTGCATCATTTCAACAGCACAACATGCTAATCCAAATGTCATCCAATGCAATGAACCAGTTCTTGCCCAATTAACAAGATTGTCTAGTGATGTTGTTATAAAACCGTTATCACTAAAGTCTTGAGCTAATTGTTTAAACTCTTCTGGGATATCTTTTTTTCTATCTTGTAAATTCATTTTATTCCCAATCTAAGGCTCCTTTTTTCCATTCGTAAATAAATCCAACAGTTAAAATAAATAAAAATAACATCATGGAACAGAAACCATATAAACCGATTTCACCAAGTGAGATTGCCCATGGAAATAAAAATGCTATTTCTAAATCAAAAATAATAAATAATATTGCAACCAAATAAAACCTGACATCAAATTCCATTCTTGAGTCATTGAAGGGTTCAAACCCACATTCATAAGCTGAAAGTTTCTCAGGATCAGGTTTGCTTGGAGCAGCAATATAATTAATTGCAACAAAAGCAAAACTTAAGCCTAAAGCTATTATCAAAAATAATATTATCGGTAGATAATCTTTTAAAAATTCCGCAAGCATTTGATTCCTATGTAACAACTATTATATCAACTAAAAGTGAAGATATGTCACATTTTTATGCTTGGTTTTACTCAAATAATGGCGGGAGTGAAGGGACTCGAACCCTCGGCCCCCTGCGTGACAGGCAGGTGCTCTAACCAACTGAGCTACACCCCCACAGGTGTAAATGGTGGGTAGTAAAGGACTCGAACCTTTGACCCCCTCGGTGTAAACGAGATGCTCTACCAACTGAGCTAACCACCCAAAACATGGTACTCATACATCAACGGCTTGATAAAGTAAATTGTTTATTACTGAATACTGGCTTGAGATTTATCGTCTTTTTTGCCATCTGAAATTTTATCAACCTCTGTCCATTCTACAGGTTTTAGTTCTTTTGTAAGAGCAATTTTTAATACTTCATCAGCAGTTTCAACGGGTATAATTTTTATATCTTCTCTTACTTTTTTTGGAATATCTATCAAATCCTTTTCATTTTCTTTAGGAATTAAAACTTTTTTTACCCCTGCTCTATGAGCGGCTAAAAGTTTTTCTTTTAAACCACCTATTTGAAGCACTTGTCCAGTGATTGTGACTTCTCCGGTCATAGCGATTTCTCTATTTACAGGAATATTTGTTATTGATGATACAATAGATGTCACCATTGCTATACCTGCTGAAGGTCCATCCTTAGGAGTTGCACCCTCTGGGACATGTATGTGGAAATCCTTCTTTTCAAATAAAGGTGGTATAATTCCATACTCTAAACTCTTTGATCTTACATATGATTTCGCAGCCTTCACTGACTCTTGCATTACATCTCCTAATTTACCAGTTATTTGCATTCTACCTTTTCCTGGCATATTAACTGTTTCAATTTTAAGTATCTCTCCACCAACTTCTGTCCACGCTAATCCTATAACTATTCCTGTTTTATCTTTGCTTTCTACTTCACCAAATTTGAATTTTTTTATTCCTAAAAAATCAGGTATATTTTTGTCATTAACTTTTACCTTATCAACTTCACCGCTAACAACTTTCTTTACAACTTTTCTTGTTACTTTTGATATTTCTCTTTCTAAATTTCTTACTCCAGACTCTCTAGTGTAAGATCTAATAATCTCTTTAATTGTGCCATCTTCTAAGTCTAATTCACCCTCTTTAACACCATTCTCTTTAATCTGTTTTGGTAATAAATATTTATTAGCAATATTTATTTTCTCATCTTCAGTGTATCCAGGAATTCTTATAACTTCCATTCTATCTAGAAGTGGTGGTAATATATTAAGCGTGTTTGCAGTTGTAACAAACATTACATCAGACAAGTCATAATCAACTTCTAGGTAGTGATCATTAAATGCTGTATTTTGTTCAGGGTCTAATGCTTCTAACAAAGCAGAGGACGGGTCACCTCTGTAATCATTGCCAATTTTATCAACTTCATCTAGCAAAAACAAAGGATTTTTTGTACCTGCTTTTTTCATCATTTGAATTATTTTTCCCGGTAAAGAACCAATATATGTTCTTCTATGACCTCTGATTTCAGCTTCATCTCTAACTCCACCTAAAGACATTCTTATAAATTGTCTATTAGTTGCTTTTGCAATGGATTTCCCTAAAGAAGTTTTTCCAACTCCAGGTGGTCCCACTAAACATAAAATAGGTCCTTTAATCTTTTCCATTCTTTTTTGCACAGCTAGAAACTCTATTATTCTCTCCTTAACTTTTTCTAATCCAAAATGATCTTCATCTAAAATTTTAAGTCCCTTGTTTAAATCAATATCAACATTGTCTTTTTTAAACCACGGCAGATCTATCATCCAGTCTAAGTAATTTCTTACAACAGTTGCTTCTGCAGACATTGGACTCATATTCTTTAACTTTTTAAGTTCAGACATACATTTCTTCTCAACTTCTTTTGGCATTTTAGATTTTTGAATAGATTTTTTAAGATTGGAAGTTTCATCTTTTCCATCTTCTATTTCCCCTAATTCTTTTTGAATTGCTTTTAATTGTTCATTTAAATAATATTCTCTTTGGGTTTTTTCCATTTGAGTTTTTACTCTTCCTCTTATTCTTTTTTCAACACCAATAATACTGGTTTCACTTTCCATCATCTTTATAGCGGCATTTAATCTTTTCTTTACATCTAGAGTTTCAAATATTTGTTGTTTTTCAGATATAGAGGCATTTAAATTTGAAACTATATTATCTGCGATTTTAGATGGATCTTTTAATTGTTTAATATTGTTAATCGTATCAGATGAAACTTTTTTATTTACTGATGTTAATTTTTCAAGTCTTTTCACAGCTGTTAATGCCAAAGGTAAAAGATCATCATCTTTATTTAAGATATCTTTTTGCTGTTCGTATGTACAAGATATAAATTTATCACCGTAATTGAAATCAATTATTTTTACTCTTTTTATACCTTCTACTAAAACTTTAACTGTTCCATCTGGAAGTTTTAAAAGTTGCAGTATGTTACTTTCACATCCATATGAGAATACATCATTTCTTTTTGGATCATCTACTTCAGAATTTTTTTGTGTGACTAAAATAATTTTTTTATCTGCTTTCATTACTTCGTTCAAAGCAGTTATTGATTTATCTCTACCGACGAATAATGGGATTACCATACTTGGGAATACAACTATGTCTCTTAAAGGTAATAAAGGCTGAGTTAATTTTACTTCCATAACCATAAATATGGATATTATATATTATATTGCAATAGGAAACTTATGAATATTAAGTTTTATTAAGCCGCAGAGGTCTTTTCTGTTTTTGATTTGTTCTTTGTATGAACAATTATTGGCTGTGATGTACCTTTGGCAGCCCCAGCATCTATGATAACCTCTTCAATATTCTCTTGACCAGGTAAATCAAACATAGTTTTGAGTAATAAATTTTCTAAAATAGATCTCAATCCTCTAGCTCCAGTTTTTTTGCTTATAGCGTTATTAGCTATATCTTTTACTGCTTGATCTTTAAAAGTTAACTTAACACCTTCTAATCTAAACAATTCTTGATATTGTTTTATCAATGAATTTTTTGGTTCTAACAATATTTTCACTAAAGATTTTTCATCTAAATCTTCAAGAGTGGCGGTAATTGGTAAACGTCCAATAAATTCAGGAATAAGCCCGTATCTTAATAAATCTTCAGGTTCTAGACTCTTCATCCACTCACCTGTTTTTTTATCTTCTATTGTTTTAACTTCAGCCCCAAATCCAATAGAGGATCCTTTGTCCCGTTGGGATATTATCTTATCTAGACCTGCAAAAGCTCCACCACAGATAAATAAAATATTAGTTGTATCTACTTGTAAAAATTCTTGTTGTGGATGTTTTCTACCTCCTTGAGGTGGAACACTTGCTACAGTTCCTTCCATAATTTTCAATAATGCTTGTTGAACACCTTCTCCAGATACATCTCTAGTGATAGATGGATTTTCTGACTTTCTACTAATTTTATCAACCTCATCTATATAAACAATTCCCCTTTGTGCTTTTTCAACATTATAATCTGCTGCTTGTAATAATTTCAAAATTATATTTTCAACATCTTCACCTACATACCCGGCTTCGGTTAAAGTAGTTGCGTCTGCCATAGTAAAAGGCACATCAAGTATTCTTGCAAGAGTTTGGGCTAACAATGTTTTTCCACAACCTGTGGGTCCAACCAATAAAATATTTGATTTAGAAAGCTCAACTGTTTTACTTGTTTTATTTTCATAGTTTAATCTTTTGTAATGATTATGAACTGCAACAGATAAAACTTTTTTAGCATGAGATTGTCCAATTACATAATCGTCTAAAACTTTGCATATTTCTTTTGGAAGCGGTAAACCATCCTGATGTTTTACAAAATTATCTTTACTCTCTTCTTTTATGATATCCATGCAGAGTTCTACGCATTCATCACAAATGAAAACGGTTGGACCAGCTATTAACTTTCTAACTTCGTGTTGGCTTTTGCCACAAAAAGAACAGTAAAGAATATTTTTATTGTTGCTCATAATTTATTATTCGAATCAATTAACACACTTTAATACATTTAATATAAAGTAATCAAGTATAGGTTGTGAACAAACTATATATTGTGACTTATTCTCTCTTTTCTACTACTTTGTCTATAAGGCCAAAACTTTTTGCATTATCTGGAGTCATAAAGTTGTCTCTTTCTAATGACGATTTAATTTCGTCAACAGATTTTCCTGTATGTTTTGAATAAATTTCATTTAATCTTTTTTTTAATGATAATACTTCATTAGCATGAATTTCTATATCTGTTGCTTGACCTTGAAAACCAGCTGAGGGCTGATGAACCATTATTCTAGAATTTGGTAATGAAAATCTTTTTCCTTTAGAACCTGCTGCCAATAAAAATGAACCCATACTTGCTGCTTGACCAATACATAGAGTACTTATTTCTGGTTTTATATATTGCATAGTATCGTAAATACCAAGTCCGGCAGTAACAAGACCACCAGGACTATTTATGTATAAAGAAATTTCTTTTTTTGGATCTTCAGACTCTAAAAATAATAACTGTGCGGTAACTAAGGATGCTACTGCATCATTTATGGGTCCAACTACAAATACTATTCTTTCTTTGAGTAACCTTGAATAAATATCGTAAGCTCTTTCTCCTCTACTAGATTGTTCGACAACCATAGGTATTAGAGTGTTTAATTGTTCTGGAATTTTATTAGTCATAATCGATTCGATTAATCTTATACAACTTGTGATTACTTTTTGCTAACCTTTTTTGCTTTCTTAGGTTTTGATGAGGGAGTTCTAGTTTTTTTAGTTTCTTTAGATTTTGTTTTTACCTCTTTTTTTTTAGGATCTGTTTTTTTCTTATTTTTTTGATCTCCATCTTCTTTAGCAAGTTTAGCTTGCTCTTTAATGTTATTTTCATTTTCTTGTTTTAAAATTTTCTCAGCTTCTCCTTTGGTAATTTCTTTTTTAGTAATATTTGCTTTTTTCTTTATTTCTTCAATTATTT
>CACAZG010000020.1 GCA_902536975.1 uncultured Pelagibacteraceae bacterium | reverse complement strand
AGTGGATAAATATCTTAATTTTTATTATCATATATCCACTTTTCGTAATACTTTTATTTATAATTATTTACTATCAGCACAAAAAAATAAAAGATCTTATTCATACAAAAGACAAAATTGAAACTAAATAAAAACAAAATATTTTTTTATTAAATGAATTGTGAGATTATCATTATTCTTTTTTCTTCATTTAGTTGCTTTTGTGATCTTACTAATTGTTCATCCGCATGCAAAAGCTGCGGGTGAATGGTTAGTAGAAGATGTTGGAAATCATGTTATTACAAGTGTTTCTGGTGAAGTTATTCACGGCGACAAATTGAAATTTATATTAAATAAAAAAAATTGTGATGAGGTTGGTGTTTTTTTTACATTTATGACCACTAAGGCGCCAGACACTATTAAAAATCTTGAGGGTACTAAAATACCTATTCAAATTAATGATTTGCCTACTACTGGTGCAGCTGAGGTTTGGATAGTAAAACCATTTCTAAAGTTTGGTCATTTAGTATTCATGTCAGCACCTGGTCCGAAAAATCTAAAGAAATTAACAAATGCACTTATGGTCATATATTCAAGACAAAATAAGTTTGGAATTAAACTATTAAATGAGGATGGCTTTAACCCTGATAAATATTTTGATTTAATAGAGAATAATTGGGTGTTAGATAAATTTCCAGAACACATAGGAAAAGCTTATGAAATGTGTACTGGTAAACCATCAAAAATATTAAGGAGTTAACTATGTTTGTTGGAATGGAAGCCCTTCTTATACTTAGTCTTTTTGGACTTATATTTTAATTACTTTTCTGGAGCTGATAAATAGAAACGTAGTGTTTCTTTTTAG
Source organism: uncultured Pelagibacteraceae bacterium (assembly GCA_902536975.1). Classification (GTDB taxonomy): domain Bacteria; phylum Pseudomonadota; class Alphaproteobacteria; order Pelagibacterales; family Pelagibacteraceae; genus Pelagibacter. Next base: position 10,757 of record CACAZG010000020.1, on the reverse strand, counting down.
GCAATGGAATAATTACAGGTACATCAGTGCATCTTGGCACAATTGATTTTTTTCCATAAATAATATTTGCCTCATAATTTTCAAAATTTGTCTCTGGGTGTGGATTGCCATCATTTATAATTGGCCATGCATCACATGCTCTATAACCAAATAATATTAATGGTCTTGAACCATTAGTATGGTTTAAGCCTGAACCATGAATTGTACGACAATGAAAAAAGGCAACTGAGCCTGCTTTTCCTGTTAAAGAAACTGATTTTTTTAAGTTTATTTTATTTTTTTTAGTATTAATTTTACCCACAAAATAATTATCATTACTATGATGACTAAATAGTTCTTTTTTATGAGATCCTTTGATAACCTTTAAGGGACCATTTTTTTCATTACAGTCTTCAAGATAAATTCCTACTGTAATCAAATCATCATTTGTATGTGGATAAAAAGCAAAGTCCTGATGCCATTCGACTAAACTCCCCTTTTTCTTATTAGGTAATTTAAAGTTTAATTTTCCAAGATGAAATCTTACTGTTCCTCCAATTAATTTTTTAACAATATCAATAATTTTTTTATTCCTTGATAAGTCATAAAATAACTTATTGTTATTTTGAGGATTATTTAATCTTAATATTTCTTTGTTTTTTGAAGAGTTGTTATTGAAAACAAAGTGATAATTATCATAACTTTGAGTTCCACCTTGATCTTTAATTTTTTTTTTACTTTTCTTTTCTTTGTTAACAATCTTTTTAATAAGGGTATTTAATTTATTAATATCTTTTTTTGAAATAAGCTCTTCTTTTAATAAATATCCATTTTTTTTATAAAAACTACTTTCAAATCTAGTGATACTCATTAATGAATTTTATAATAAAAATATAATAATCCAATATGAAAATAATCCAGATAATATTGTTGCAATTACATTTCTTGAAAAATAACCAACTAATATAGCAACTATTGCTCCAAATATTTTAGGATCATTCATTTCTATAAATGTTCCATAATCATTAATAAATATTCCTGGAAATATAATTGCTGGAAAAACAGCTGATGGAACATATGCTAGTACTGCTTTAATTCTTTCTCCTAATAAATCTCTGTCTACTAGAGCGACCATAGTCATTCTGGTAAAATAAGTAATTATCCCTGCAATGATAATTGATGTCCAAGTCATTTTTTTAACCTCAGTACTAATGCAGCTACAAACAATGCGATGATTGGTGATATTATTATGTAGGATTTGAAAGGTGCATCAAAGAATAATAATGAACTTAATCCACAAGTAATCATAACTATTACGTGATCCAATTTTTTCAAATCTTGAACGACAATTGCAATAAATGTTAGAGGAACTGCAAATTTCAATCCTAGCTCCTCTGGTACAAATGAACCAAGAATTATACCTGCCAAAGTTGATAATTGCCAAAAAATCCAAAGTGTTCCTCCTGAACCTAGTAAGTGATAATGTAGATATGGTTCATTTTTGTTTTTCTGAAAAAACTTATTAGATTCTGCAAACCCCTGGTCTACAACTAAATAAGATATCAATAATTTCTTAACAAAAGAGAGTTTTTCTAAATATTCAGATAAAACAGCACCATACAATAAGTGTCTTGAATTAATTACCCCAACTGATGTTACGGCTATTAATGTTGACGCTCCACCTGAAAGCAGTTGTAAAAAGACAATTTGCGATGCACCACCAAAAATAATGATAGACATTGCATAAACTAAAAGAGGACTAAAACCAAGCTCAATGCCAATCGCACCACAAACAATTCCAAATGGAATTACAGAAAACATGTGAGGTGCTACAGATAATAAACCCTTAGTTAATAGTTGTTTTTTTGTAAACATTACTTGACCGGCAGTAACGCAATTTTTAAATATTTCATATCGAGTTTACAATCTTTATATCCTCGCTTTACCACATTTAAGTATCTTTCAGTTGGATACCTAAACTCTGTTTTATTAACCATTATGTAAGTCATTACTTTTTTGTTATAGTAAGGAAAATATAGTTTTTTATATAAAACTGGAAAATCCTCATAAACATCTAATTTTTTTTCATCACTTTTAGAAATTTCAAATAAAGCTCCAGGAACAAATGAATTTTTACTTTTCTCAATATCTGCTGCTCTATATTTGCTTCTAAAATTTAATCGATAGCCTTTAAGTTCATATTTTTTTAGAAAAACTGAGTCCTTACATCTTCGTTTCATTTGGAAATGATTAAGATTACTTCCGTAAGCAAAATATAACATTACTCTAATTCAACTACTTTAATATTTTTTGCTTTAACAAATTCAAGAATTAATGAACTGCATAAATCTATTTTTTCTTTATCTTTTGATCTTAGTACAATTGAAACACCTAACTTTCCTTGTCTAAAAAATGGATAACTTCCAATTTCTACATCTTTATTATTATCTTGAACATTGGTTAAAGAGCTAGCTATTTCACTTTCATAAGTCATTAAATTTATGGTTTTGCTTAAAATTGGATCTCCTCCAACCAAAACATTACTTAATCCACCAATCATTGCTTTTAAAATTGATGGAACGCCTGGAAGAGAAAAAACATTTTTGACGTAAAAGCCAGGAGCACCACTAGTTGGGTTTAAAATTAAATTTGCTGAAATGGGCATCTTTGCCATTTTTTGTCTACCATCATTAAAATTTTTTGGCTCATAATATTTCTCTAAAATGGCAAAGGCTTCTTTGTGAAAACCATATTCGATATTAAATGCTTTTGAGATTGATTCTGCAGTTATATCATCGTGTGTAGGGCCAATGCCACCTGTAGTAAACACATAGTTGTATTTGACTCTTAATTCGTGAACTGTATCAATTATTGTTTTTTCAACATCAGGAATAACACGCACTTCTCCTACAGAAATACCTAATGAATTAAGCCAATTGGCTAATGTGCTTGTATTTAAATCTTTTGTTCGACCTGACAATACCTCATTTCCAATAATGATAATTGCTGCAGATATTTCTTTTTTATTAGTCATTTCTAAATATAAATAAATTTCTATGAAATTTACCAACACTTTATTAAAAGGCAAATTACGACGGAGATATAAAAGATTTTTCACAGATATAGAAGTAAATAATAAAACAGTTGTGGCGCACTGTCCTAATACTGGTTCAATGATGGGTTTATTAGACAAAGGAAATGAGGCTTGGATAAGTGAGCATGATGATCCAAAGCGCAAATTAAAATTTACTCTTGAGATGATAAAGGTAAAAAAAAGGATGATTGGAGTAAATACTCATAGGGCTAATAGAATTGTCGAGCATGCTTTAGAAAATAAATTAATTAAAGAATTTAGCACGGTAAAAAATATTCGAGCAGAATTTAAGTTCTCTGACGACACAAGGTTTGATTTTTTATGTGATAAAAAAATATTAGAAGTTAAAAATACAACATTAATGAGGAAGGATGATATGGCAGAATTTCCAGATGCAATAACCTCTAGGGGTGTAAAACACCTTCAAAAGTTAAGAGAATCTATAAAAAAAGGATATAAACCTTATGTCTTATTTTTAACTCAAATTCAGGGTATAAATAATTTTAGAATAGCAAAGGATATAGACTCCACTTATTATAAAGAATATTTGGATGCTAAAAAATCTGGTGTAAATTTTCTTGCTTACAGATGCATTCTAAATTCTAAAGAAATAAAAATTGAAAAGAAAATTAAAATTTTAGATGAGTAATTATTCAGAAAAATTTGAGAAAATGAGAATTGCTGGGAAACTAGCATCTAAAACTTTAGATATGTTGACCGATGAAGTTAAGGAAGGCGTTTCAACAGATCGAATTGATCAACTTGGTTATGAATTTATAAGAGATAACGGTGGTCATTCTGCTCCACTATATTATCGTGGCTTTAAAAAATCATTGTGCACATCTTTAAACCATGTTGTTTGTCACGGTATTCCCTCTGATAGAGTTTTAAATGAGGGTGATGCGGTAAACATAGATGTTACAGCAATAGTTAATGAGTATTATGGGGACACAAGTAGAATGTTTACTATTGGAGATATTCCAGTTAAAGCAAAAAATTTAATTGAAACAACCTACGAGTCAATGATGAGAGGAATTCAAATATTAAAACCAGGAGTTAAATTAGGAGACATTGGCCATGAAATTCAATCTTTTGTTGAAGAAAGAGGTTTTTCAGTAGTAAGAGATTTTTGTGGACATGGTATTAGTAATGCTTTTCATGAACCTCCTAATATTCTTCATTATGGAAAGAAAAATACTGGTCATGAATTAAAACCTGGTATGACATTTACAATAGAGCCAATGATAAATGTGGGTAAATTAGATGTTAAAGTGCTAAATGATGGATGGACCGCAGTTACAAAGGATAAGTCTTTATCAGCACAATTTGAGCATACAATAGGAATTACAGAAGACTCTTATGAAATTTTTACAGAATCTGTTAAAGGTTATAAGAGGCCTCCATATAATTAATGATAACAAGATACTCAAGAAAAGAACTTACGGATATTTGGTCTGAATATAACAAATATCAAATTTGGTTAGATGTAGAGATAGCTGCAGCTGAAGCTATGGAAAAATTAGGCACAATACCAAAAGGTGTAGCTAGTGCTGTTAAGAAAAAGGCCAAAATCAATGTAAAAAGAATTCATAATATTGAAGCTAAAGTAAAACATGATGTCATTGCTTTTCTAACATCAGTTACTGAAAAGGTAGGAATTAAAGCAAGATATTTGCACCAAGGAATGACTTCTTCGGATGTTTTAGATACAAGTTTTAATATTCAGTTAGTACAATCTGGCAAGATATTAATAAAAGATATTGATCAAATTTTAAAAGTTTTAAAGTCCAAAGCTAAAAAATATAAATTTACGCCATGTATTGGTAGAAGTCATGGCATTCATGCAGAACCAATTACATTTGGTCTTAAATTAGCCTCTTATTATGAGGAATTTAAAAGAAATAGAAAAAGACTTCTTGATGCAATAGATGATGTATCAACATGTGCTATATCTGGAGCTGTAGGTACATTTGCTAATATAAACCCAAATGTTGAAAAACATGTTGCCAAAAAACTTGGATTAAAGGTTGAGCCTATATCAACTCAAGTTATTCCAAGAGATAGACATGCACATTATTTTTCTGTGTTGGGAATTATTGCAGGATCCATTGAAAGAGTTTCAACAGAAATAAGGCATTTACAAAGGACTGAGGTTTACGAATTACAAGAATTTTTTTCAAAAAAACAAAAAGGTTCAAGTGCAATGCCTCATAAAAAAAATCCAATTTTAACTGAAAATTTAACTGGATTGGCCAGAATGGTCAGAAGTTATACCATTCCAGCTTTGGAAAATATTGCTCTTTGGCATGAAAGAGACATTTCACATTCAAGTGTTGAAAGAAATATAGGTCCGGATGCAAATATAACTTTAGACTTTGCGTTAGTTAGATTGGCAAATGTTTTGGACAAAATGATAGTTTACCCAAAAAAAATGCTTAATAATTTAAATATCACAAAAGGAACAATTTTTTCACAGGAATTAATGTTGGGGCTAACAAAATCAGGTTTAAGTAGAGAAAAATCTTATAGATTAGTTCAATCACATGCCAAAAAATGCATAGCAGATAATCTCAACCTATTAGATGTTGTCATGAATGATAAAAACATTACATCTAGAATACCAAATAAAAAAATGAAAAAAATATTTAATTATTCTAACCACTTTAAAAATGTAAACCTAATATTTAACAGGGTTTTTAAATAATGAAAAAAGGAAAAAAATTATACGAGGGTAAAGCTAAAATTATTTACGCTACAAATGATAAGAATTTAGTCATTCAACATTTTAAAGATGATGCAACTGCTTTTAATAACCAGAAAAAAGATGTGATTGAAGGTAAAGGAATTTTAAATAATAGAATTTCGGAACATATCCTAACCCAATTAAGTAATGTAGGAATTAAAAATCATTTAGTTAAAAGACTTAATATGAGAGAGCAACTTGTTAAGCTTGTAGAAATAATTCCAATAGAATTTATCGTGAGAAATATAGCAACAGGATCTTTAACAAAAAGACTTGGTATAGAAGACGGTACGGTATTAGATTATCCATTAGTTGAATATTGTCTAAAGAATGATGAATTGGGTGATCCTTTAGTTAGCAGAGAACATATTTTAGCTTTTAAATGGATGGATGTATTTGAATTAGACTTTATCTATGAAGAAGTAAGACGAATAAATGACTTTTTACAAGGTATGTTTAGAGGTGTTGGTATCAAATTAGTTGATTTTAAAGTTGAATTTGGAAGATCTGAAGTTGATGGAAAAAGAGAAGTTATGCTAGCTGATGAAATTAGTCCCGACACATGCAGGCTTTGGGACATGAGAACTGATAAAAAATTGGATAAAGATAGATTTAGAAACGATTTAGGAAATTTAGTAGAAGCTTATCAAGAAGTGGCAATTAGACTTGATTTACTACACGAACAATCAAATATAAGACCTTTAAATTATCCTAAACCAAAAGCTGTAAAAATTAAAAAAAAATGAAAGTAAAAGTAATAGTCACTTTAAAAAATGGAGTACTTGATCCTCAGGGTAAAGCTATACAGCAAACTTTAAATGGCATGTCCTTTCAGAATGTATCAGAAGTGAGGCAAGGGAAATATTTTGATATTGAAGTTAATGAAAGCGATGAGAGTAAAGCTAAAACTCAAGTCGAAGAGATGTGTAAAAAACTTTTAGCTAACTTAGTTATTGAGGATTTTAAAATCTTGTAACTAATTAATGAAATCATCTGTAATTATATTCCCTGGTTCAAATTGTGATAGAGATATGGATGTGGCTCTAAAAAAATTTGGTTTTAAAAATCAAATGGTTTGGCATAATGATTCAGAAATTCCAAAAAGTGATTTAATTGTTCTGCCGGGTGGTTTTTCTTATGGAGATTACCTTAGGTGTGGAAGTATAGCTGGAAAATCAAACATTATTAAATCTGTTATTGATTTCGCGAATTCAGGTGGATTAGTGCTTGGTATTTGCAATGGTTTTCAAATTCTAACAGAGACAGGATTATTGCCTGGAATACTTCAACAAAATAAATACTTAAATTTTATTTGTAAGAACGTTTTTGTAAAAATTAAAAATAAAGAGAATAAATATTTTATGAATATTAAAAAAGATGTTTTAGAACTTCATATTGCCCATAATGAGGGGAATTATTTTTGCACAAAAGATGAATTAAAATCTATTGAAGATAATGGTCAAATCGCAGTCACTTATTGTGATCATAAGGGTAATGACGATGAAGAAAATAATCCAAATGGAGCTTTAAAAAATATTGCAGGTATTTTTAATAAAAAAAAGAATATTTTAGGAATGATGCCTCATCCAGAAAGAATGATAGATCCATTTTTATCAGGTGAAGATGGATCTTTGTTTTTTAAAAATTTAATTGGAAGTTTATAATGGTTGAAGTTAGTGAAAAAATAGCAATCGAACATGGATTAAAAAAAGAAGAGTATAAAAAAATTTGCGATCTATTAAAAAGAACTCCTAATATCACTGAATTAGGTATTTTTTCTGCAATGTGGAATGAACATTGTTCATATAAATCTTCAAGATTACATCTTAAAAAATTACATACTAAAGGTGAACAAGTTATTCAGGGACCTGGTGAAAATGCTGGCGTTGTAGATATTGAAGACGATGACGCAATTGTATTTAAAATAGAAAGCCATAACCACCCTTCTTTCATTGAACCATATCAAGGAGCAGCCACTGGAGTTGGTGGTATAATGAGGGATGTATTTACTATGGGAGCAAGACCTATCGCAAATTTAAATTCTATCCATTTTGGCTCACCAGATCATGAAAAAACAAGAAATTTATTAAGAGGAGTGGTTAAAGGTATTGGTGGATATGGAAATTGCATTGGTGTTCCAACTATTGCTGGTCAAACATGTTTTGATGAATCTTACAACGGAAATATTTTAGTTAATGCAATGACGTTGGGTTTGGTTAACAAAAACAAAATTTTTTATTCAAAGGCTGCCGGTATAAATAAGCCTGTTATTTATGTTGGGTCTAAAACTGGAAGAGATGGAATACATGGTGCAAGTATGGCGTCAGCTATTTTTGATGATAAAATTGAGGAAAAGAAACCTACTGTTCAAGTAGGTGATCCATTTACAGAAAAATTACTTTTAGAAGCTTGTCTAGAACTTATGGCTGGAAAATCAATAATTTCAATTCAAGATATGGGAGCAGCAGGTTTAACTTCCTCTAGTATCGAAATGGCATCAAAAGGTAATTTGGGTATTGAAATAGATTTAACCAAAGTTCCTTGTAGAGAAGAAAACATGTCACCCTATGAAATAATGCTTTCAGAAAGTCAAGAAAGAATGTTGATTGTATTAGAAGAAGGCAAAGAAAATGAAGCTAAAAAAATATTTGATAAGTGGAATTTAGATTTTGCAGTAATAGGAAAAACTACAGACAGTAAAAACATAGAATTATTCTTCAAAAATGAAAAAGTTGCTGAAATCCCAATAGATTTTTTAGCTGAGAACGCTCCTATGTATGATCGAAAATGGACTAAAGCCAAACTTCCTAGAGAAAGTACATTTCCAAAAGATTATTTTAAATCATTAAAACTAAAAGATTGTTTACAAAAGATTTTAATAGATCCAAATATCACAGATAAAGAATGGATTTGGAATCAATATGATCATACAGTTATGGGAGATACGATACAAAAACCAGGTGGTGATGCTGGTGTTGTAAGAGTTCATGGTTCTAATAAAGCTGTAGCAGCATCAGTGGACTCATCAGCCACTTATTGTCATGCTCACCCTTTAACTGGGGGTAAACAAGTGGTTTGTGAAAGTTGGAGGAATATGATCTCAGTAGGTGCAAAACCTATTGCAATTACAAATTGTCTTAATTTTGGGAATCCTGAAAAAGAAAAAAATTGGTTCACAATTGGAGTTTCACCAAATATTATTGATGCATCATTCAAAGCATTAATTGATAGTCTAGACTACAAATTATTTAAAGATAATGCGCCAGCAAGTATTTAATGAATTTTAATAATATTTCGTTTATTTTACATAAGCCCCAACTATCAGAGAATATTGGATTATGTGCACGAGGCATGAAAAATTTTGGTTTTAAAAACCTGTTATTAATTGATCCTAAACCCACCTTTCCAAATGATAAAATATTAGCAACTTCTGTTGGAGCAAAAGATGTGATTGAAAAAACAAAAGTTTATACAAATTTAGAAAATTCATTAAACAAAACTGATGTTTTGGTAGCTACTTCTGCAAGATTTAGAAATAAAAATATAAATCATATTTCATTAGAAGATTTAAAAAAAATAAATTTAAAAAAAAGGGTAGCTTTCTTATTTGGCTCTGAAGCCTCAGGATTATCAAATAATGAAGTGAGTTATGCAGATTATACATTGCAAATCCCAAGTAATAAAAATTTTAGATCATTAAATCTATCTCATAGTTTAGTAATAGTTGCACAAAAAATTTCAAATCTCATTTCAAAAAATAAAATTAATTTTCAAATGTCAAAAAAAATACAAAAAGCAACTAAAAATGAGATATCAAACTTGTTAAATTTTTGTTTATCAAATTTAGAAAATCAAAACTTCTTTAAACAACAGGCAAAAAAACCTATAATGATAGAAAATTTAAGGAGCATTTTTTACAAAATGGAACTTTCTCAAAAAGAAATTCGCATTTTATCAAGTGTATTTGCTGGTTTGACCAAAAAACCTTGATTGACAAAAAAAAATTGATGTCTATAAGACCCATTATTACAGTATGACAAAACGATTAAACTCAAAACATAAAGTCGATCGAAGATTGAAAGTGAATTTGTGGGGTAGGCCTAAAAGCCCGTTCAACACAAGAGCTTATCCACCGGGTCAGCATGGACAAACAAAATCAGCAAAACCATCTGATTATGGAATACAATTACAAGCTAAACAAAAATTAAAGTGTTATTATGGCAACATGAACGAAAGACAGTTTAGAAACATGTATAAAAGAGCCATTATGAAAAAAGGCGATACTGCAGAAAATTTAATAGGACTTTTGGAAAGAAGATTGGATGCTGTAATTTACAGATCAAAATTATCAAACACTATTTTTTCTTCTAGACAATTAATCAACCACGGGCACGTAAGGGTAAATGGAAAAAAAGTAAATATATCTAGCTATCAGGTTAAAGAGGAAGACAGTATAGAGATAAGAGAAAAATCAAAACAGCTGGCTCTAATTGATATAGCTCTAGCAAATAAAGAAAGAGAAGTCCCTGAATACTTACAATTAGATGAAAAAAATAAAAAAGTTAAATTTGTAAGAGTTCCAAAATTTGAGGAAGTTCCTTATCCAGTTGTAATGGAGCCTAATTTAGTAATTGAATATTATTCTAGATAAATTTTGATCAAGAGAACATCTAAAGCATATATAGACAAAATACTTTCAGAAAATCCAAATTGGAAAATCTTAGATATTGGTTGTGGATATGGTGCAAATAAATATGCAACTACAATTAGTGATATTTTAGATTTTTCAGATCATTATAAAGATAAATCATTTGTAAAAATAACAGAAAAAAAATTACCTTTTAAAGATAAAGAATTTGATTTTATAATTTCTTCCCATGTTGTCGAACATGTAGAAGACATAGAATATTTTTTAAAAGAACTCGCCAGGATAGGTAAACA
>CACAZG010000019.1 GCA_902536975.1 uncultured Pelagibacteraceae bacterium | reverse complement strand
CATACAGTTCAGGTTTAACAAAAGCAATTGCGCCTGTAACAGAGAAATATGGTGTTCCAATGGTTGAAGCTAATGGTGCATCAAGATCTTTATTTACTAAAGGTTATAAATATTTATTTGCAGTGCTTGCGCCAGCAAACTTATATTTAGACGTTGCAATTGAAACAGCAGTAGCGCTGAATGGTGGAAAAGGTGTAAGAATTGCTCAAGCTTTCGAGCAAGATGCATTCTCACAGGACGTTAGATTAGGAATTCTAGATGCAGCAGAGAGAACTGGATCTAAAATCATAATTGATGACAAACTACCAAAAGAGCTAAATGATATGGCTGCAACTTTAGCAAAAGTTAAAGCTGTTAAGCCAGATGTATTAGTTGTATCGGGTCACACTAAAGGTGCATTAACTGCAATCAGACAAATAGCTGAAATGAAAGTTGATGTTCCAATGTTAGCAATGACACACTGTGATGCTGCAAAATTATCTAAGCAACACGGTAAAAACTCACAGTACGCTTTATGTGCATCTCAGTGGCATAAAACATTAACTTACAAAGATGATTTCTTCAAAGACGGTATGACATATGCTGCAGACTTTGAGAAATTATTTGGTTATGATCCGCCATATCAATCAGCAGAATCATCAGCTGCTTTATTAGTATTCAAAGATGCATTTGAAAGAGCAAATACTTTTGATCAAAAGAAAGTAAGAGATGCTCTTGCAGCTACTAATATGCAAACATTCTATGGAAACATTAAGTTTGCCGAGGGTGGTCAGAACGTTGACAAACCAATGGTACTTTTCCAAGTAATGTGTGATGACGCAGGAAAATGTGAAAATAAAGTTGTAGCTCCATTGAAATGGGCTTCAGCAGAATTAATTCACCCAATTCCTAAGTGGTCTGAAAGATAATTAAAAATAATATTAGCCCCCTAGCAATAGGGGGCTTTTTTTTATATAGCATTTAGAAGTTATGGATTTTTTAATTTTCCAAGTTCCGATGTTAACTTTACAGGCCGTACTAGATGGTTTGTTACTTGGAATTTTATTTGCGTTAATCGCCTACGGAATGGCTCTTCAATGGGGAGTAATGAATATAATTAATATTGCTCAAGGTGATTTAGTTATATTAGGAGGATACATTGCATACTTTATGTATCTGTATGGAATTCATCCCGCGTGGGGAGTGATAGTTTCGCCAATTATAATGTATTTTGTTGGAGTAATTATTTACAAGTTAGTTATTAACAAAGTTGTTGATAGAGACTTATTCATTTCGATTTTAGCGACGTTTGGAATAAGTATTTTATTTATGCAATTAATGAATTTTGCATTTGGTGCAGATGTAGTTCTTGCAAACTCTGGATATGGTACAACAATGCTGTTTGATAATTCTGTTACATTGCCAAATTCAAAGATTTTTTCAGCATTTATAAGTATTGTGTTTGCTATCGGGCTTGTGATTTATATGAAAAAATCAAAGCTTGGAAGGGCTATTAGAGCTACAGCTCAAAATGCTAGAGCCGCAAAAATATTAGGCGTAGATACTGAAAAAGTTTATGCAGCAACTTTTGGAATAAATGCTGCTCTTTGTGGAGTAGCTGGAGCACTTATTTCTATTACATTTACTATACATCCTTATATGGGCTTACCTTACACAATTAGATCTTTTATGATTGTAATTGTTGCTGGACTTGGAAATTTACCTGGTGTTGCAATGTCAGGTATGGGACTGGGTGTATTTGAGGAGTTTGCAGATTATATTTTAGGAACAGAATTTAGAATTGGATCAGTATTTTTACTATTAGTTTTAATACTTGTTTATAGAAGATTTAAACTTTCAAGAAAAAGAGAATATCTAAAATAATGAACAAAAATATTATTTTATATGGTGCTATTTTAATATTTGGTATTGCCGCACCTTTTATTTTTCCAGCATTTAAAGTTCAATTATCAATCCTTTGTATATTAATAATTCTAGCTATCACTTGGAACGTCCAAGGCGGTGAAATGGGTTATAATACTTTTGGAAATATTTTATTTTATGGACTGGGTATGTATTTATGTGCCTCAGTTCAAGTAGGAATGTTTTTTCCTTTAGGTGAGTGGACTGAGGGTGGTGGAGAGAAAACTTTTGTTCATACTCCTGCTCAATTTTTTCAAGGGTTTGCAGTTGGTTTGGCAGTTGCAGCAGTAGTTCCAGCAATTATTGCAGGTTTAATTGGTTATTCAATTTTAGGTTTAAGAGGACATTACTTTGCAATTTGCACATTAGGTTTAGGGGTTGCAGCTGGAGAAATTTCTGGTGGAATAGAAATCATTGGAGCAGGACAAGGTTTTACAACACCTCCATTTCCTAATGTCGATAGGTTAGAAGCAAGAGGTGAGTTTTTCTACTTTTGTAGTTTTATAGTTTTGGTATTCACATTTCTTGCAGTTAAAGCAATTTATTCAACAAGATTTAAACTTGTTCTTAATGCAATTAGAGATAACGAAGATAAGGCTGAAGCAATGGGTATTCAAACAATGAAATATAAAATTATTGGTTGGATGATCTCTGCATTTTTCTGTGGATTGGCGGGAGGTATCATGGGCGGACTAGTTGGATATATAGACTCAACCGATGTAGCATTTGATGGAAGAGAAATGGGAGTATTCATGGTCTTGATGGCTATACTTGGAGGAAAAGGAACTTTGTGGGGCCCAGTAATTGGTGCAACTTTATTTCATATTTTTAAAGAAGGTTTTTGGACTTTCTTCTTAGGTTGGCAGTATGTTGCTCTTGGGGTTTTGATTGTTGTAATTGTTATATATTTCCCAGAGGGGATTATGGGTTGGTTAAGAGAAAAGTATCCAGAGAGATTTGGTGAAGTTGTGGATGAAGCAGATCGGAAAGCACAGGTTACACTTAAATGAGTATTTTAGAGGTAAATAATGTAAGTAAGTCATTTGGAGGTGTTAAGGCTAATGTTGATATATCCATGTCAGTCGAAAAAGGAAAAATTGTAGGTTTAATTGGGCCAAATGGATCTGGAAAAACTACATTGTTCAATTCTATAGTTGGAACATATCCTATAGATCAAGGGTCAATTAAATTTAATGGTAAAGAAGTATCTGAATTACCAGTTCCAGTAATAGCTAAACTTGGTTTGCTTAGAACTTTCCAGCAAACAAGAATTTATGGAAAATTGAATTGCGTAGATAATATGCTTATAAGTCATAAAGCAAGCGATGAAAGTTTAGTTTCTATATTTTCCCAGATACCTCAAAATCTTACAGAAAAAGCTGAAAATTTATTAAATTTTGTTGGATTATATCAAAAAAGAAAACTAAGAGCTGGAGATTTATCATTTGGTCAGCAGAAATTATTAGAATTAGCAATGGCATTAATGAATGAGCCTGAGATGTTATTACTGGACGAACCGACTGCAGGTATCAACCCTACATTAATAAATGGAATTATTGATAGATTGATAAAAGTAAATCAAGATTTTGGAATTACTCTACTTGTTATTGAACATAATATGAGAGTAATAATGCAATTAGCTGAAAGTATCTTTTGTCTTGCGCATGGAAAAATGCTTGCAAATGGAACACCTGACGAAATTAAAAATGACAAGCGTGTTATTGACGCTTATTTAGGAGCTCAATAATGGCAAATCAATATGAAGTTCTTGGTAAAGCTCCTGGAGCAGAGGATTTAAAAAAACTATCGTCAGAAAATGTTCACTTAACTATCAAAGGTTTATCAGCTGGTTATGGTAAGATGGAAATTTTACACAATTTTGATTTGTTTGTAAGTAAAGCACAATCTCTCTGTTTGATTGGTCCAAATGGTGCAGGAAAATCAACTATACTTCATTCAATATATGGTTTTACAAATATCTTTTCAGGAAAAATAGAAATTGATGGAAAAGAAATAACTAACCTCAGCCCTGCAGAAAAACTTAAGTCTGAGGGGATAGCATATATTCTACAGGATAATTCGGTTTTTCCAGATATGACTGTAGAAGAAAATCTTCTAATGGGTGGATACATTAAAGATAAAACAGAAGAATCTTTTGAAGAAGCAGAAAGAGTTCTTCAAAAATATGAAAGATTAAGAAACAGAAGAAATCAACCTGCAAAAGTATTATCTGGCGGAGAAAGACGACTATTAGAAATTTCTCGAGCCTTAGTTATGAAACCTTCTATCTTGCTTGTTGATGAACCATCAATTGGACTTGAGCCTAGATACATTCAAATGGTTTTTGAAATTTTAGATGATCTTCAAAAAAATGAGAAAAAAACAATTATATTAGTTGAGCAGAATGCCAAAAAAGGTTTAGAGTTTGCTGATATTGGTTATGTTTTAGTTTCAGGAGAGACAGCTATTGCAGGTAAAGGAGATGATCTTTTAAATAATCCAGATGTCGGCCGTCTATTCTTAGGCGGTTAATGATAAACCTAAAATATTTTATCAAAGGAATAGTCTGCTCAAAAAAATTTGATAGTCCAGCAATTGCATTAGGGGCTAGCTTCATTGCTATTGGTGCCTTATTAAAAAATTTAGGGTTTAATATACAAGAAAGTATTTTTTCAACATTTTTAACCTATGCCCTTCCAGGATCATTAGTGATGGCAGAATCAATGTTAATTGGCGCGTCACTTGTAAATATTTTTTTAGCAGTATGGTTGGTAAATTCTAGACTATTTCCAATGACAGTTTCAATTATGCCATTACTTAAACATGATAGCCAACCTAGATGGAAATATTATATATCTTGTCACTTTGTAGCTGTTTCGTCGTGGTTGATTTTAAAAAGTAATTATGAGGAAATTGATAGGAAATATAGAATAGATTTTTGGATTGGTATAGGAACAGCCACTTGGCTAATTGCCATTTTTTCAACAGTATTAGGATTTTATGCTGCCGACTTTTTAAGTAAAGATATGATAATTGGACTTGCAATAGTAAATCCAATTTATTTTATGTGTGCAATGATAGGAGTAATGAAAACTATACAACTTTCTTCTGCCATTATTCTAGGCGCATTTTTAGGTCCAATTTTTTATTTTTTTTCACCAGAATGGAGTGTTTTACTTGGTGGCTTGGTAGCTGGTTCAATTGCTTACTTTATAGGAGAGGTTTATGACAGCTAATATTGTTTTAGCAATTTTAGTAACTTCTCTTGCAACTTATATTTCAAGATTTCTTGGTGCTTTAACTTCAGAAAAGATAGGAGAGACATCTAAAATTTATAAATGGTTTAATTGTGTAGCATATTCAACTCTTGCAGCTTTAATCTCAAGAATGTTAATTTTCCCATCTGGAGATCTTTCAGATGTACATTATATTTTAAGGATAATTGTCATTTTATTATCAATATTAATTTTTTATTTTACTAAAAGAAATTTAGTTTATCCAACCATATTATCTGCTATAATTTTGGCTACATTAAATAGTTTTGCTGTATGAAAAAACTTTTTTTTATTATATTTTTTCTAATACTTTCTAGTAATGCAAATGCTGGATGTGATGATCCAATAGCCGATGGAGTAGACTATTCTAAATGTAAATTTTCAGATGGTCAGGATTTACAAGGAACCTTTCTTCCTAACTCTAATCTCTCATTTGCTAGTTTTATTCAAGTAAATTTTGATAAAAGTATAATGATGAATTCAGATTTAACATTTGGAACTTTTTCAGAGTCGTCTTTCATAAGAGCTAATTTATATGAGTCAAATTTAGGTGGTGGAAATTTTGAGCAATCAAATTTTACAAGTGCTAACTTAACTAGAGTAGATTTTACAGGTTCTACTCTCATAGATGCAAATTTTCAGAATTCCAATTTAATGGAGGCAAACTTTACGTCATCTAATATTTTAAATGCAAATTTTGATGGTGCGAATTTAATTGGTGCTACTTGGACAATGGGAGAAATTTGTGGACCAGAGTCTATAGGTATTTGTAATAAATAAATTCGTGAAGAATCTTCTTAAATTAGATGGATTTGAAATTTCCTTTCATGAAAAATCTAAGAGGATAATAAATATAAAAATTGAGGATCAAATTATTGATCGATTAGTGTTTCCGTTTAAAAAATTTAATATTACAGCATTAGAATATAAACCATTTACAAGGTTCACTATTGCAAAAAGTTTAGATGAAACAGCATCTAATAAATTAAGTAATTTTTTAAACGAAATTATTAAAGATAGAGATACTGGTTGTTTTATAATTGGTCCAAAAAACAATTCTTCTAAAATAGATCAAACATTTTTAGTTAAACTTTCAACTGCAATAACTCACTTAATTGGAAATCCAAATCACGACTCAATGGCTGGAAAATACTATGCAAGGTTTCACGTTAAACATGAAGATAATAGCGACTCATATCTTCGTAAGGCATATATAAATATGGATTTGCATACTGATGGAACATATGTACGAGAAATAACTGATTGGATATTAATGTCAAAGCTAGAGGAGGAGAATGTAATTGGTGGAGAGACTGCTTTACTACATCTTGATGATTGGGAACATTTGTCTGATCTCTCAGATGACAAAATTGGACAGCAAAATTTTATTTGGGGATCTCCAAAAAGTAAAAATATTGATTATAAAGTTGAACACCCTGTGTTTTCAAAAGATAGAGATGGAAAACCTATTATTTCTTACATCGATCAATTTCCTGAACCAAAAAATATGGAACAAGGACTGTTTTTACAAAGATTATCTGATGCTCTTGAGGGTAGTAAAAATAAGATAATCACATCTTTACCAGTTGGTAGCGCTGTTGTGGCGAATAATTATTTTTGGCTACATGGTCGAAAACCTTTTAAAGAAAATAAAAATTTATCAAGAGAATTACTAAGAATAAGAGGTTCCTTTTTTAACAATTAAGTGTAGAAAATACACTAATGAAACTTGGATTTATAGGAACCGGCAAAATTACTTCAGCAGTAGTGACGGGTATATGTAATTCTAAAATCAAGTATTCTAAAATTATTGTATCCGAAAGAAATAAAAAAATTTCAAAACAATTAAAAAAAAGTTTCAAAAAAATATATATTGCAAAAAATAATCAAGATATTGTTAATGACTGTAACTGGATTTTTCTAGCAGTAACACCTACTGTTGCAAATCAAATTATACATAAGCTAAAATTTAAAAAAGGTCAGGTAATTGTAAGTTTCATATCAACAATGAAACTTCAAAATATTAAGAAAGCTGTAAAAGTAAAAGCAAATATTTCGAGAGTAATTCCTTTACCACCTATCTCTCTTAAAAAAGGACCAATTCCTATTTTTCCACCAAACAGAAAAGTTAAAAACTTTTTTAAACATCTAGGAATGGTTGTTGAAATTAAAAATGAAAAATTATCTAAAAATTTTTGGTCAACATCTGGAATGATGGCACCTTTTTATGAATTATTAAGAACAATGTCTGAATGGTTAAATGAAAAGGGAATTCGAAAAGACCAAGCTCAGAGATATATAACATCTCTTTTTTTGGCACTTTCTGAAGATGCTGTAGTTAATTCTAACAGAGATTTAAAAATACTTGTCAAAGACTCCCAAACACCAAAAGGATTAAATGAGCAAGGTGTAAATGAATTAAAAAAAGCTGGTTTCTATAAAGCTACTAACAAAACCCTAAATATTATTCTTAAAAGATTAAATAAAGTATAATTTTATATGCAGCAAGCCTCAAACATTCTGCAAATTGATAACTTATCAAAATATTTTGGTGGTTTGGCAGCTGTATCAAATTGCTCATTAAAAATAAAAGAAGGTTCAATTACAGGAATAATTGGTCCCAATGGATCAGGCAAAACCACTCTATTTAATCTTATAGCAGGCAATCTCAAATCATCAGATGGAAAAGTATTTTTTAATAAAGAAGATATAACAAACGTTCCATCTCATGAGCTTTTCTCAAAAGGTTTACTTAGAACCTTTCAAATAGCTCACGAGTTTTCAAATATGACTGTCCTTGAAAATTTAATGATGGTACCAGGTAACCAAACAGGAGAAATTTTAATAAATGCCCTTTTAAAACCAAATTTAATTAAAAAAGAGGAAGATATAATTAGAGCAAAAGCATACGAAGTAACTGAATTTTTAAATCTTAAACATCTAGCAAATGAACGTGCTGGTAATTTATCCGGAGGGCAAAAAAAGTTGCTAGAACTTGGAAGAACAATGATGGTGGATGCAAAGCTTGTTTTATTGGATGAAGTTGGAGCAGGGGTTAATAGAACATTATTAAAAGACTTAGGAACAGCAATATTGAGACTTAACAAAGAAAAAAACTATACTTTTTGTATGATTGAGCATGATATGGATTTTATAAGCAGAATGTGTGATCCAGTCATTGTAATGTCTGAGGGTTCTGTTCTTTTTGAGGGAACTTCAGATGAAGTTAAAAAAAACGAAAAAGTTATAGATAGTTATTTAGGTAGAAAGAAGTAAATGGCATTTTTTGAAGGAAATAAAATGACAGGTGGATACGGTGATGGTCCTGATATTATCAGCTCGTGCACTATTAATGTAAATAGGGGTGAGATAGTTGCGATCCTTGGACCAAATGGAGCTGGCAAGTCTACTGCAATGAAGGCAATGCTTGGATTATTAAATCTAAAATCAGGAAAAATATCAATTGATGGAGAAGATATTTCTAAACTATCTCCTCAAGAAAGAGTTAAAAAGGGAATATCATTTGTACCACAAACTAGAAATGTTTTTGCAGAACTTACTGTTAAAGAAAATTTAGAGGTTGGTGCTTTTTTAAGAACGGATAATGTAAACAATGTTATCGATGAAATATATGATCTATTTCCAATCTTAAGAGAAAAAAAAGATCAAGTTGTTGGACAATTATCAGGTGGACAAAGACAACAAGTAGCTTTGGGACGGGCTTTAATGATAAAACCATCTGTTCTTATGTTGGATGAACCTACAGCAGGTGTTTCCCCTATAGTCATGGATGAATTATTTGAACACATTATCAGAGTTAAAAATACAAAAGTAGCAATCATTATGGTCGAACAAAATGCAAAGCAGGCTTTAAGTATTTCTGACAGAGGATATGTGCTTGTAACTGGTGAAAATAAATTCGAGGGATCTGGCAAGGAATTATTAAATGATCCAGAAGTTAGGAGATCTTTCTTAGGAGCTTAGTATGGATTTAATTAATGCAGCAATAGTTTTATTGAATTATACAATTATTCCGGCTTTAACTTATGGCTCTCAATTAGCACTTGGAGCAATTTTTGTAACATTAATATACGGTATTTTAAGATTTGCTAACTTTGCAACTGGAGACATGATGTCATTTGGTACAATGTTTGCAGTGCTTTTGACTTATTACTTTCAATCAGTCGGAATAAACTTTGGTTTTCTACCTACTGCTTTGCTCACTATACCTTTTGCAATTTTTATGATGATTTTGTACATGCTGATAATTGATCAGACAGTATTTAAATATTACAGAATTAAGAAAAGTCCACCAGTAATGCTTGCAATGGTTAGCGTTGGTGTAATGTTTGTAACACAGGCGATCATAAGAATTATAATTGGACCTACTGATCGTAGATTCTTAGATGGTGAAAAATTTATTTTAAAAGCAACTGAGTTTAAGGAAATGACAGGTCTTGCAGAAGGATTAACAATTAAATCTACACAAATGATAACAATTGTGGTCACTATAATTGTTGTTGCTATTATGTTTTGGTTTTTAAATAAAACTAAAACAGGAACTAGCATGAGAGCTTACTCAGATAATGAAGATTTAGCTCTTCTCTCGGGAATAGATCCAAAAAAAGTCGTTCTAATTACCTGGATTATAGCAGGAATATTAGCAACAATTGGTGGAATTCTTTATGGTTTAGATAAAAGTTATAGACCATTCGTGTATTTTAATAACATGTTACCAATTTTTGCTGCAGCGATAGTAGGAGGAATAGGAAATCCATACGGAGCATTCTTCGGCGGTTATGTTATAGCATTTGCTGAAATATTTTTGACTTATGCATATAAAAGATTTTTAGGTTATATTTTACCAGAGTCTTTAGAACCAAATTCATTGATGCAATTATTATCAACTGATTATAAATTTGCGATTTCATTTTCTATACTAGTTATTGTTTTGATATTTAGACCATCAGGTATATTTGAAGGAAAACGCATATGAAGAATTATTTAAATATCATTATAGCCTATTCGATAATGATGCTTTTAATTATTTTAGTTGGTATCTTTCAGTCTTGGTCTATAGCATTAACAATTTTTAATTATTGTATGATTTCGGCAGTAATGACACTGGGAGCAAATATTCAATGGGGTTATGCTGGCTTAATAAACTTTGGAATCATGGGGTATACTGCATTAGGTGGTTTGGCAGTTGTGTTAGTATCTGTAGCTCCTGTACCAGAAGCTTGGAGTGTGGGTGGAGTAAATATGATGACTTGCTTAGGAATAATCATATTAATGATTTTTTCTACAAGGTATATTTTAAAAAATATTCAAAATTCTAATAAAAGAAATTATTTAATAGCTGGAATAATTATAGTTGGACTAATTCTAATAAAAATAATTGCTGGACCTGCAATTGAACAAATAGAAGCTGTTGATCCCGCAAAGACAGGGTTTCTAGGAGGACTGGGGTTACCGGTTTTATTTTCATGGATAGTTGGAGGACTTTTTGCTGCTGGACTAGCTTTTATTGTAGGGAAAGTTGCTCTAGGATTAAGAGCAGATTATTTAGCTATTGCAACATTATTGATAGCTGAAATTGTTGTTTCTATTATTAAACATGAAGATTGGTTGGCAAGAGGTGTAAAGAACGTTATTGGGTTAAAAAGACCAGCGCCTTATGAAATTGACCTACAAACTTCTCCTTGGTTTATAAATTTAGTAGAAAAATTTCATTCAGCAAAATTAGATCTAGCAAATTCATTGTCGGAAAGACAAGATATTTTAAATCAATTAGTGATTGATGCATCATCTGTTTATGTAAAACTATGTTTTGCAGGCATGTTTTTAGTTGTAGTTATAATTTTATTAATAATTACACAAAAAGCTCTTTACTCACCTTGGGGTAGAATGATGAGAGCAATAAGAGATAATGAAGAAGCTGCAAGTGCAATGGGTAAAAATGTAGTTAAACAACATTTATTTATATTTATTCTAGGATCAGCAATAGTTGGTATTGCTGGAGCTATGATGGTAACTAATGATGGCCTGTTTACCCCAGGCAGTTATAGACCAATGAGATATACATTTGTAATTTGGGTTATGGTAATTGTTGGTGGTACAGGAAATAACTTTGGTGCAATTCTAGGAGGGTTTGTTGTATGGTTTTTATGGGTAGAAGCAGCACCAATTGCTTTGTTCTTTATAAATTTATTTACAGCTCATTTACCTGAAACAAATGAAATCAAAGTTCATTTAATTAATAGTGCTCCATATTTCAGATTTTTGCTTGTTGGCATTGGACTTCTTTTAATAATGAGATTTAGACCTCAGGGAATAATTCCAGAAAAAATTATAAAGCAATAATTTAAGATGAGTTTTTTCATTTTAGGGTTCTTTACAGGACTGAGCTTAATATTAGCTATTGGAGCTCAAAATATATTTGTAATTGAG
>CACAZG010000018.1 GCA_902536975.1 uncultured Pelagibacteraceae bacterium | reverse complement strand
GTGTTTTGATTATATTTTTTTATTACTTCTCTTATTTCTAAAATATTTTGGTGTCTCTCTTTTTTAATTTTATCCTTTAGTATTTCTAAATCCTTTTTTGATTTATTTTTTATTTCTTCTCTATTTGGTTTTATGTAAACAATAATTCCACTTGTTTTGCCATCTTCACTAATAACAAAATTTCTAAACACAGGGCTATTCAAAATTTCATTAAAACCTCTTTCTTTGTCTATATTTTCACTTTTTAATGTTTTAAAATTTTGAATTCTATCAACTAAACTAGCATCAGTTGAATCTAGTAGAGGAATATCAAGTAAAGTAATTACATTGTGAACCCAATCTAAATTCTGTAAATCTTTTTTGAGTTCAAAAAGATTTTTAATTGAATTTTCCGAAATCATTTTGCTTTTTGGCGAATAGGTGAGTACCAAAAATTCTTTAGCACCATATCTGCTATTGATTTCATTTAAATATTTCAGATCTGGGTCATTTTCCAATAATAATGTTTCTGAACTGGCATCTAATCGAAAGTCTTTGGAAAAGTAAAATGCCGAAATTAATATTATTAGAAGTACTAAAAAAACTAATTTTGGTTTTTCAATAATATTCTTTTGATAAAAATTAGCTAACATTTGATATTAGCTTTTATAATTTATATTAATTATTTTGAATATCTTTAAATTTCGTAAACATTTCTTCAAATTCAAGCATTATAGTCCCAGTAGGCCCATGTCTTTGTTTTAGTATTAGGAGTTCGGCTAAATGAGAAATTTCATTCATTTTTGCCTGCCATTCTGCATGCTCAACAGTTGCAGGTCTAGGCTCTTTATTTTTTAAATAATAGGATTCTCTGAAGACAAACATAACTACATCTGCATCTTGCTCAATTGACCCAGACTCTCTCAAATCTGATAAGAGGGGTTTTTTGTCATCTCTTTGTTCAACCGCTCTTGATAGTTGAGAAAGTGCCAACACAGGAACTGACAATTCTTTAGCGATGGCTTTAAGCCCCTGAGTTATCTCAGAAATTTCTTGAACTCTGCCATCCTTAAAATTTGTTCCTCTCATTAATTGTATATAGTCAACTACAACCATATCTAAACCGTGGACTCTTTTAATTCTTCTTGCTCTATTACTAAGTGCTGCAATAGTTATCGCTGGAGTTTCATCAATATATAGTGGAAGCTCTGCTATATTTTTTGAAGTTTCAATAAATTTGTCAAATTGCTCATCTGAAATTTTTCCTCTCCTAATATCGTTAGATTTTATTCTAGATTGTTCTGCCAATATTCTAGTAGATAGCTGTTCTGATGACATCTCTAAAGAAAAGAAAGCTATACATGATTTTTCACCTTTGTTTTGAATATTTTTTGCAGCATGAAATGCAATATTTGTAGCAAGAGCTGTTTTACCCATTGATGGTCTACCAGCAATTATTATTAAATCAGATTTATGCATACCTCCCAACCTGTCATCTAAATCTCTTAGTCCTGATGGCACACCTACAATTCCTTCTTCATTCTTATAAGCATTAGAAGCCATTTCAATAGTCTGTTTCATTGCCTCATCAAACTTAACTAAGGAAGAGCTGAAAGAACCTCCCTCGGCTAAATCAAATAAAGATTTTTCAAAACTCTCAATTATTTGTTTTCCATCATTGTTCAAATCATTAAGTTTGGCTGTATCGATTATATTATCAGAAATTTTTATGAGTTCTCTCTTTACATATAAATCATAAATTAATTTTGAGTATTCAATGCTCTGTCTTGAGGATGTTGAAAACTTTGTTATTTTTACTAAATATTCAGGAATATTTAATTCATCTTTTTCATTTTCAAAATAATTTTTTAAAGTAATTGGATTTGCTAGCATTCCTTTAGAAATTAACTTATCAATAGCACCAAATATTTTTTGGTGCATTGGATCATAGAAATTTTCACTCTTAATTAATAAACTAATTTCATCAAATGTTTCATTAGCTAGCAAAATTGATCCTATGACTGATTGTTCAGCTTCAATGTTATTTGGAAGTTCATCTAGTTTATTTTTTACGATATTTAAGGATTGAGACATACCTAAAAGTTATACAACAAGGCTAAAAATACAAATACTTATTACTGTTGGGGAAAATTATGTATAATTATTTTTGTTCCTCTTCCGCAACTGTTTTTATTACAATCTGTGTTTGAACTTCTGAATGCAAATTTATTAAAACATCAAAATTTCCAATTGATTTAATTTCTTTTGAAGGTTGTATTAAGGAAGGATTAATTTTAACTTGATCGGTTTCTTCTAAAACTTTTGATATTTCAGTAGGTTTTACTGAGCCATAAAGTTCTTTATTTTCAGTACTGAGTTTTTTAATTTCATATAACTTATTTTTAATTTTCTCGTGAATTAATTTTGCCTCTTTTTTTTTATCTTGGTCTTTCTTGTTTAGCTCTTGTCTAATTTTTTCTACCTCTTTAATATTCTCTTTTGATGCAAATAAAGCTTTTTTTTTTGAGATAAGATAGTTTCTAGCAAATCCTCTTTTTACATCTATTATTTCTCCAATAGATCCAATCTTTCTAACATTTTCTAATAAGATAACTTTCATTTTATAATAAAGCTAAATTTCTAGCTCTTTTAATTGATATAGATAGTTCTCTCTGCTTTTTTTGACTTACCGAGGTTATTCTTGATGGTAAAATCTTGCCATTTTCAGAAATATATCTTTTTAATAATTTTACATTTTTGTAATCAACAACAGGAGCTCCTTTACCTGAAAGTGGACATTTTTTTTTAAATTTATACTTTTGATTTTGAAAAATACTTAACTTTGCAAAATTATTTTGCTTAGTTTTTTTTTTATTATTTCTTTTTTTCATTAATTATTACTGTAAGTTTTAAGTTTCTTTTTCCTCATTTTTTTTAAAATAGTCTGTATCCAAATCAAATTTGTTTACCTTTACTGTCAAGTATCTTAGTAGATTTTTGTCAATCTTTTCATTTTTTTCTAATTCATCTATTATTTTCCCATCAGCTTTAATTTTAAAATGTATATAATTTCCTTTTTTATTTTTCTTTATTAAATATGATAAATTTAATAGACCCCAATTTTCTAATTTAACGACATCGCCATTGAATTTTTCTACAATTTTGGAGTATTTCTCTTCTATCTGTTTTAATTGTGAAGGACTTACATCTTGCCTTGCTATAATAGTGTGCTCGTATAAGTTCATATAATTCTTTTAAAAAAAAGAGGATATACTATTATAATTTTTTAATTACAATATAAAAAGACAAGGTTTTTACTTATATTTTCTATGTTTTCTGTTTTATTTCCAGGTCAGGGTTCACAATCGGTTGGAATGGCTAGAGAATTACATGATAATTTTGATTATGTAAAAAAACTATTTAATGAAGCTGAAGATGCTCTGAATTTGCCAATAAGTAAATTAATTTTCGAGGGACCAAAAGAATTATTAGATCAAACTGAAAATACTCAACCAGCAATATTTTTGGTAAGTTACTCAATTTTTAGTGTAATAAAAAAAGAAACAGAATTCGATATAAGCAAAGCTAATTTTTTTGCAGGACATTCTTTGGGAGAATATTCTGCATTAGCCTGTGCTGGTGTGATTAACTTTAAAAAAACAATAGAACTTTTAAAAATTAGAGGTAATGCAATGCAAAATGCAGTCCCTAAAAATGAAGGAGGAATGGTTGCAGTTTTAGGTGCAGATATTAAAAAAATTGAAGAAATAATTGAATGTAATAAAAATAAATATAATTGTTTTTTAGCTAATGACAATTCAGATGGTCAAGTAGTTATAAGTGGAAAAATCGAAGATATTGAAAAATTTATATTAGAGTTAAAACAATTAAATATTAAAAATATTAAATTACCAGTCTCTGCACCTTTTCATTGCCCGTTAATGAGCCCTGCAAGGGAAATTATGAAAAAAGAACTAAATGAAACAAAATTTTCACCTCCTACTAATAGTATAGTTTCAAATGTTACAGCAGAGCCATCAGATGATCCTTCGATTATAAGAGATCTTTTAGTAGAACAGATTGAAAAGCCAGTACGTTGGAGAGAAAGCATAATAAATATGTTAAAATTTGGAAATAAAAAATTCATTGAAATCGGCCCTGGCAAAGTATTATCTGGACTTGTAAAAAGAATTGATAGAAATGTTGAAATAATTCAAGTAAATAACATTGATGATCTTAATAACCTAATAAATTAATGATAAGTTTAAAAAATTTAAATATAATTTTGACTGGTGCAACAGGTGTTATAGGTAACTCTATACTTGATAAATTAGTTTCAGCAGGTGCGCATGTTCTCGCAACAGGTACTAATGATGAAAAATTAAATATGATTAGAGATAAATATAAGGAGTCAAGTGTATTGAAGTTTGACATATCTGATCATGGAAAAATAGATCAATTTATAGAAGATTGTGGCAAACATTTTTCTAATAAAATTGATGTTTTAATTAATAATGCAGGTATCACGCTAGATAATTTATCTTTAAGAATGAAAGAAGAGGAATGGAAAAAAGTTATTGATATAAACTTAAATTCAACATTTTTTATTACGAAAGGTGTTATAAAAAAAATGCTAAAATCAAAAAATGGAAAGATTATTAATATTACTTCTGTGGTTGGACATACTGGAAATATTGGTCAAGCAAATTATGCAGCATCAAAGGCAGGAATTATAGCAATGTCGAAAAGTCTAGCTCTAGAGTATGGGAAAAAAAATATCACAGTAAATTGTGTATCACCTGGGTTTATAGTTTCTGATATGACATCTAAAATTAGCGAAGAACATAAAGAGCTTATGAAATCAAGGATATCACTTAACAAATTTGGTAATCCAGAGGATGTGGCAAATACAATTGCTTTTTTAAGTTCAAATCTATCAGACTATATCACTGGTGAGACTATTCATGTTAATGGGGGCATGTATTTTAGTTGACAAAATAGATAAAATATTTATTAACAAATTAATTAAAAGGAACAAAATGTCAGACGATATTTCAAGTAAAGTAAAAAAAATTGTTGCGGATCACTTGGGCATTGATGAAGCAAAGGTAAATGATGAATCAAGTTTTATCGATGATCTTGGTGCAGATAGTTTAGATACAGTAGAGCTAGTTATGGCTTTTGAGGAAGAGTTTGGATCTGAAATATCTGACAGTGATGCAGAAAAAATTTTGACTGTTGGAGATGCAGTAAAATTTATTGAAAATAAAGCTAACTAATTTTTTTACTTAAATGGCCGTAAAAAAAGATGGGGTGATTGTAATTATATCCTCACCCTCAGGCGCAGGAAAAACTACTTTAGTAAAAAAGATTTCTTTAAGAAATAATTTTAATATCTCTATTTCACACACAACAAGAAAACCGAGAATTAACGAACAAGATGGTAGGGATTATTTTTTTGTAAATCGAAAAAAATTTAAAAAACTTATAAAAAATAGAAAATTTTTAGAACATGCAAAAGTATTTAAAAATTTTTACGGGTCCTTAAAAGAAACTGTGATAAACAAGCTTAAAAAAGGTGAGAATGTAATCTTTGATATAGATTGGCAAGGGACGAGGCAGATAAAAAATAAAAAATTAAGATATAAGATAATAACAATATTTATTCTTCCACCATCAAAAAAGGAATTATTTAATAGACTATTAAAAAGAGATCAAAAAGATAAAAAAATTGCAAAAGTTAGAATGAAACAGTTTAAAAAAGATGTTTTACATTGGAAAGATTATGATTTTACTGTAGTGAATGACAAACTTGAAAAGTGTTACAAACAAATAATAAATTACATTAATTCTAAAATAAAAAATAAAAAAAGTTTAAAATATAATAAGGATTTTATAAAAAAACATATCCAAAATTTAGTTAATTGAATTTTCATAATATTCACAAATCTTATAATAGGTAAGTTTATCTAAATTTTGAGGTCTTAAATTTACGTCGAGAGATAATTTATTAGAAATATCATCAAAATTTTTAAATAAAAACTTTAGTGGTTTTTTGATCATTTTTCGTCTGTTACTAAAAAAAATATTAGTTACATGTTCTAAACTTTTTGTATCTTTTAAATCATAAAAGTTATTTTTTGGTGTAAATGTTAGTAAAGTACTTTTTACTTTTGGTTTTGGAGTAAAGCAATCAGGTTCGATATCTATGATTTTTTCTATATTCATTTTCCAATTTGATAATATAGTTATTCTTCCATAATTTTGTGTATTTACTTTTGCAATAATTCTTTCAGCAACTTCTTTCTGGAACATTAGAATAAATTTTTTACAAAAATTATTAAGTTTTTTTATTTTTATCCATTTAACTAGCATTTGAGTTGAAATATTGTATGGAAGATTTCCAAAAATTATTACATTTTTGTCATAATAGTTTTTAAAAGAAAATTTCATCATATCATCATTAATTATTTTTATTTTTTCACCAAATTTATTATTTAAGTGGTTAATAAATCTGCTATCCTTTTCAATTACTATCAATTCTCTGGGAGATTTTTCTAAAATTCTTTCAGTTAAATTTCCTGTACCAGGTCCAACTTCTAAGACTATATCTTGTTTTTCTATTTTTCCATTTTCAACTATCAAATTTATAATTCTCTTATCTGTAAGAAAATTTTGACCTAAGCTTTTTTTTGCTGAAAAACTCATTTCAAATTTTTTAAAAAATTGAAAGCATAAAAGATTGATGATATGTCAGATCTATTTTTTCCAATCATTTCATAATTAGGTCCATGATCAGGTGTAATTTTAGTAAAAGGTAAACCCAAAGTAATATTTATTGCTTTAAACTTAAATAAGGTTTTTATTGGTGAAAGAACTTGATCATGATACATTCCAACAACTACATCATATTTTTGAATATTTTTTTTTAAAAAAAAAGTATCTGCAGAAATTGGACCTGATATTATTATATTTCTTTTTTTTAAATATTTAATAGCCGGAATAATCTCTTTTTTTTCCTCACTTATTTTATCATTAGTTTCGCAATGTGGGTTAAGCCCAAGAACTGCAATGCTTGGTTTTTTCGATAGTTTAAATTTATAAAAATTATTAATTTGTTTTATATTGTTTATTATCTTTTCTTTTTTAATAAATGCAGAAACTTTTTTAATTGGTATATGAGTTGTTAGTGGTGAAACAGAAAGATTTTTATTGTATATTAGCATAACTGGACTTTTAGAGTAAGTTTTATTTGCAATATATTCAGTTATTCCTGGGAACTTTTTTTTTAAGAAATGTGTTTTTGATATTGGACCATTAATTAATGCTTTGATTTTGTACTCATCAATTATTTTCAAACTCAAATTAAAGCAATTCTCAATGTATTCATTTGAATGATTTGATATTTTCGAGAAAGCTTTTTTAAATTTATAATTAACATTAATAATATTAACCAAACCATTAACAGAATTACTTACGTTAGTAATTATATTTAATTTTATTTTAAACTTAAGAGTTTTCATTTGTCTTATCAACAACTTGTAACTTCCTATTAGAATGATATCACTCTTGTACTTTTTGAAATTTTTAGAAATAAAATATTTAAAAAGTATTTCGGAAAAAGTTGAATTAGGTTCTCCCAGAACTATCAGGATCTTCTCAGTACTCATTAATTTCTATGTTTTTCTTTAATCTTTTGTAAAGTATCATTGAAAAACTATTAAGCTGTCTATTTGTTTCTTTATTAATTAATTTTTTCAATTCATTTTCTAAGTTTATTTCATTTTTAATCTCTTTTTTATCATTTATTTTTATTAAAATGTAACCGTTATTAATTTTAATAGGTTTACTAATTTGACTGATATTTAATTTTTGAATATTTTTTTTTATATCTTTTGAAATTTGAAGTTCATTTACCCATCCAATTAATCCACCATTGCTTGCAGTATTTGAAATACTATAAATATTTGCAGTATTTTCAAATCCAATTTCTTTTAAACTTTTATTTATTATAAAAATCTTTTCTTCTATTTTTTCATTTACACTTTCCGTTATAACTATTTCTGATAGATTATAAGTGAATTTTTTTTTTTTATTATTAAATTGATCAAGAATATTTTTTTTTAGGTCTTCCTTATTTATAACAATATTTTTTGAGTATTTTTCAAAAATAAGTTGATTCCATAGTGCTTCTACAAGTAATTTTTTTTTAATTGTCTCATATCTTATATTTTTTTCATTTAAAATTTTTATTAGTTCTCCTTTATCTTTAATTTTTTTTCTAATTAATAAATTGTTTTCTACTAAATCTAATAAATCATTTTTATTATTAAAATCAAAAAACTTTTCAATTTCTTTTCTTTTAATTATCTCAGTTATTAGGGACTCTTTTGCAATATTATTAGTTCTTGGCTTTTCTAATTCTTGCAATTTCGGATTTAAAAAAAATAAATATCGTTTCTCATTTTCAATATCAATATTTGTAATTATTTCATCTTGTACTTTAACTTTGATATCTATTAAACTCGCATGTGCAAAATTGTAAAAAACGCAAAAAAAAATAAAAGAAACTAAAAATTTTGGTCTATTAATCATTTTTCATGTCAAAAATTGTATTAGCTGATCCACGCAATTCTGCAAATGGTATAAATCTAATTAAAAAATATAGACTTTCATCTGGCATTAAACTACCGTCCCTAAAGAATTTTTTTTGATATTGAAAAGAAGCTAATAGACAGTCTGTTTCGTATTCATATGACAATTTATAAAATTGAGTGAAGTCATCTTTTAAATCTTTCGTTGTATCAAATTGTATAGAATGTTCATCATTTAATAGTAAAACTGTATTATTTTTTATAGTCTCTGAGTCACCAAAATCATGATTCTCTGTTATGTAATCAAAAGTAGTAACTAATTTATTTCCACCAATTTTAGCTGTTATTGCATCATAATTTGAGAAATCTAAATCTCTGTCATACGAAAAATTATAATTAAATTCAATTTTGTTCTCAATATTGTAAAATATATTTCCTACTAAATCAGATCGTGTTTCACCTAATTTAGATTTTTTTGGCAAACTTAAATCTTTTTTATCTTTAAAAACATTTCCTAAATTAATTCCAAATATTTTCTCATTTTTAAGATTTTGTTTTTCGTATTCAATTCCTAAAGTTATTGATTTTCCTCTTTCTACCATATCAGATCTTCCTATCCTATTTGAAGAAAAAATATTATCATACTGAACTGTTCCTGAAGTATCAGATATATTTTTTCCATTTGTAGGACTTACTCTAAACTGAGCTATTGGTTTTAAAAAATTTGTACTTTCATCTAGGCTTTTTTTAAGTGGTAACTCCGATTTGAGCAAAAATGTTCCAAAAATTTCATGATCGTTTTTATTTTCGTATACTGATGAATTTTCAGAATATGTATTATAATTTTTTAATAATAAACTATAATCCGTAACAACTCCATTTGATATAAAATCTAGTGAACTAAAATTAAAATCATTATTTAAGAGTACTTCGTATTTGTTAGTGTCATAGACTTTTTGAAATCCTGATGAAGAAAAATTGAACTGACCATTATATTCCTCATCAATGTCAATATCTTTTGAAAAGTTGAAATTTGGAAAGACAAATTGGTATCTATCACTATCAATTTTAGATAAATCTTCGTATATAATGAAAGAACTATTGAGATTAGTATTATCATCAATATCTCTGTCAAGTTCTACGTAAGATTTCAAAGAACTATCACTCTCAATTATTTTTGTATAATCTTTTATGTCATGAATCTTTAAATAATTGTCATTACTTACATTTTGAATATTAATTTCATATTTTGTTTTTTCGTCTAAATCTCCTTCTAATTCAGCAAATATATGAGTGTTACTTTTGTTTTCATCATTATTAAAACTAAAATCTGCAATTAAATCAGAATTTTTAAACGCTTCCCTGTACTCAGTATGTAAAATAAAATTGTTATCCATATAAATTCTTGGTTTAAATGTAAAATCGTTTGAATTCGATAAATTATAGAAATAAGGAATGCTAATTGAAGCACCTAAATTATCAGAACCTTTATAAAAAGGGCTTAAAAATCCAGATTTTCTTTTTACAGATGGATCTGGATGATTAAAATATGGAACATAAAATACTTTTTTTCCAAAAACTTTAAACCATGACTTTTCGTATTCAAATAATTTATTTATCTTATCATGGGTGAACACTTGGCTTTCAAGTTCCCATCCCCTACAGTTTTTATTTTCCTTGTTGCAAGTACTAAATGCTGTTTTATAAATCTTAGTATTTTCCTCATTTGAAGTTATACTTTTCCCTTTTAGAATTGGATCATTGTTTTCATCACCAAAAAAAGAATTTTCAAATTCTATTATAATTTCTTTTCCAGCAATTTCATTTATTTTTAAATTGATCTTAGAATTTTCAAAAAAATAACTATTATAATTACTATCTGTTACAATTACTTCTTTTGATGAAATTATTTCTTTAAGTAATTCAAAAATCAAACCTTCATTAAATATAAACTTATTATCTTTATTATCATTTAAAGTTGTAAATGCATTAGTTGATATTTTATTTGAATTTCTATCAAACAAAACATCAAAAGAATTAACTTCATATATATCTTCACTTAGAATATAGGTTTCATTTTTTGAAAATATTTTATTTTCTATTTCGTTATAAATTAGTTTCTGACTCTCAATGTAAATATTATTATTGTTATCAAAATATTTTACATCATCAAGAATTATTAACTCAGAAATTTTTTTATCATAAATGAATTTATCACCTTCAATAATTAAATTTTTAGATGGTATTTTTGCAGTTCCTCTAGTAGCAAATATCATATTTCCATTTTCTTCAACTTTAATATTTTTAGAGTCAAAAAAAACAGTTTCAGCCTTTAAATTTGAAATTGTTAATACAAAAACAATTACTATATGTGATATCAAATATCTAATTTTCATTGAGTTTTGTTAAACCTAAAGCGCAAATAAGAAATATAAGTATTTGTGGTAACCATACAGAAGCCTCAACTGGTAAAGTTTCATTTTTTCCAAATAAAATTGAGAAATAATTAATATAATAAAATATTACAGAAACCAATACCCCAATAACAATTAAGAAAAATTTTGATTTAATAAAGCTTAATTTAAACATCAATAAAGCACCTATAATCGTGGTAAGAGTAAGATAAAAAGGGATACTATATATTTTATTAAGGTGTAATTTGACCTCCGTAGCAGAATATCCAATTGATTTATAATTTTCCTTCAATTCGATTAACTGAAGAATATTCAGCGAATTCAAGTTTGAGTATAGATTTGATATAATTTCACTATCAAATGATGATTTATAATAATAATTTTTTAAACTCTCAGTTTTTTTATTTTCAGAAAAAATTTTTACATTAGTTAATATCCAATCTTTTTTATTTATATCTGCATTTTCAGAAACTAATGTATTAATTAGGTTATAGTTTTTGTCTAATTGAGTAATTTTTAAGTTTTTCAAATTATTAATCTTATATGTTTTGGCATTTATTATGGAAATTTTGTTTCCTTCTTTATTAATTTCTTTTATCCATAAACCATCTTCATTAACAACCGCCAAGTGATCGCCAGAGTCTGAATATTTAAATTTAATGTTAAGATAGAGACTCTTAAGGTTAGCAGAAAAAGAATAATATATAACTATTATTAATATCCCTGTTATAAGCGATACCATAGAGATTATTATTGTGATTTTAATATTATTTATTCCATTAGCTCTAAGTAGTTCTATTTCCTCGTTTTCGTATAAATTTATAAAAAAAAACATAACCCCCAATAAAAAAATAAATGGAAGAATTTCAAAAATTATAGATGGTATATTTAAAACTGTTAAAATTACAGGGTAGTAGAGTTCATTTTCCTTATTTTCAAAATATTTTATTTCCTCAAATATATTTAAAAAAAAACTTAAGAAAACAAATACCAAGAGTATAACTAAAATATTTTTTAACAAAAGTTTTGTTAAGTAATTTTGGTATTGTTTTAACATTATAATAAATTAAGTTTAAAT
Source organism: uncultured Pelagibacteraceae bacterium (assembly GCA_902536975.1). Taxonomy (GTDB): domain Bacteria; phylum Pseudomonadota; class Alphaproteobacteria; order Pelagibacterales; family Pelagibacteraceae; genus Pelagibacter. The sequence goes on along the minus strand of CACAZG010000018.1, from coordinate 460 downwards.
TTTGTTGTAATTAATAATAGAAAATAAAAAATTAAAACTAAAATTATAGGTAAAAGCATTATAAAATAAGAAAGATTAATACTTTCCAAAAAAAACTTTAAACTCAATTGTGATAAAATAATAATTCCTATGCCTATTAAAAATATGTATAGTTTATGGAATTTTGAAATATACCTTGAATTTTTTGGTTCAATAATAAGACTTGCGCCCACAAGAGCAATGATGAGTGTGTAAAATGGCAGTATCACTCTTTTATATAGTTCCTCACTTATCGATTTTACGGTTCTTAAATGACAAGTTTTATTTTCTGGTAATTTTATTATTTCATTTTTGTATAAATTATCTTTGTAAAAGTATTTTTTAATACATTTGAACATTACTAGTGAATTTAATTCTTGAATTTTGGAGTCCGTTACAGTTTTGGTTGAAAAATCCGACAGATCATATTCCGTTTCGGAAA
>CACAZG010000017.1 GCA_902536975.1 uncultured Pelagibacteraceae bacterium | reverse complement strand
TAAACTCTTCCATCTCAGTAATATCAGCTTCGTCATGATTTGTTACATGTGGAATATTAGTCCAAGAGTTGACTAAATGAGGAGCAGCAATTTTTTTTACTCTAGGGATGTCTTTAATTTCAATTTCTCCAAAATCTGAATGTTGATATTCACTTTTGATTACTTTTTGATTTTTACTGTCTTTTGGATCATATGTTTGATTAATGTTTGATGAAACAAATTCTTTTAAATCTTTTTCTACAACCCTACCTAATCTTTCTGAACCTTTAACACTATTTATATCAACACCTAATTCTCTTGCAAACTTCCTAACTTTTGGACTTGCAGATGTTTTGTTAGATTGATCAGACATTTACATCTTTGTTGGCATAGGTTTATTTTTGTCAATATTATACTTTTTTATTGCATCTTCAGCATACTTTGAAGTGATGAGTTGTTCTTTGGCTAAAACACTAAGGCTGTAAGCAACTATATGTTCTTTATCTACTTCAAAAAAACTTCTTAAATTTTTTCTTGTGTCACTTCTTCCATATCCGTCTGTTCCAAGAGAATAAAAGCTTTTTTTCGTAAAAGATCTTATTTGATCTGCATTAATTCTCATATAATCAGTAGCTGCAAGAATAGGCCCTTGCTGTTTTCCCAAGCACTCCTCTATATACGATTTTTTATTTGTTTCTGAGGGGTTTAATAAGTTTTGTCTCTCGACCTCTATTCCATTTTTTCTTAACTCGTTGAAACTTGTAACACTCCAAACTTCACTGTCTATCTGATATTCTTTTTTGAGTATATCTGCTGCCGCCATCATTTCTCTAAGTATTGTTCCAGATCCCAACAATTGAATCTTAGCTTCTTTTGAACTTGATGATTCTTTTATTTTATACATTCCCTTTAGAATTCCATCTTCACAATCTTTTGGCATTTCAGGATGAGAATAATTTTCATTCATTGTAGTAATGTAGTAAAAAATATTTTCATTTTTTTCATGCATTCTTCTTAAGCCTTCTCTAAAAATCACAGCTAATTCATAATGGAACGTAGGATCATAAGATATACAGTTTGGAATTGTAGATGCGAGTAAATGACTATGCCCATCTTGATGCTGAAGCCCTTCTCCTGCAAGAGTTGTTCTTCCAGCTGTTGCACCAATTAAAAAACCCCTTGCTTGACTGTCTCCAGCTGCCCATGCAAAATCTCCGATTCTTTGAAAGCCAAACATAGAATAGAAAAGATAAATTGGAATCATCTCAATGTCATGATTAGTATAAGCAGTACCTGCAGCAATCCAGGATGACATAGATCCTGCCTCCGTAATTCCTTCTTCTAAAACTTGACCACTTTTTTCTTCTCTATAAGAAGAAAGTTGTGCTGAGTCCTCAGGCTCATACTTTTGACCCTCATGAGCATAAATTCCTATTTTTTGAAAGAAACCTTCCATTCCAAAAGTTCTAGCTTCATCTGGAATAATTGGGACTAATTTAGGAGCTACATTTTTATCTCTTAAAAGATTGGTTAGCATTCTAACAAGTGCCATTGTTGTAGACATTTCTTTTTCACCGGTTGAATTCTTCATAAAATCAAAAATATCTTTACTTGGAGCTTTAATTGGTTTTGAGTACGATGTTCTTTCAGGGATAAAGCCACCCAATTCTATCCTTCTCTTTTTTAAATATTTTATTTCCTCTGAATTTTCGTCTGGTTTGAAATATTCAATATTTTTGACTTGGGCATCTGTTAAAGGAACATCAAATCTATCCCTGTAATACATCAAATCGTCTACATCTAATTTTTTTTGCTGGTGGGTAGTATTTACACTTTCTCCACTTTTTCCCATACCGTAACCTTTGATCGTTTTAGCTATTATAACTGTGGGACTACCTTTGTGATTGACCGCTTTATCATAAGCAGCATAAACTTTATGAGGATCATGACCCCCTCTATTTAATCGCCAAATATCAGTGTCAGACATCGATGAGACTAATTCAGTTGTTTCAGGATATTTACCAAAAAACTTCTCTCTAACATAAAGTCCATTTCTTGCTTTAAAAGCCTGATATTCTCCATCCACGGTCTCATTCATAATTTTTACTAAATGTCCTGTCTTATCATTTGCTAAAAGAGTATCCCAGTAAGAACCCCAAATGACTTTTAAAACATTCCACCCTGCGCCTCTAAAAATTCCCTCTAATTCTTGAATTATTTTTCCATTTCCTCTTACTGGACCATCTAATCTTTGTAAATTGCAGTTAACGACGAATATTAAATTATCTAAATTTTCACGAGCTGCTAAACCTATTGCACCAAGAGACTCCGGCTCATCCATTTCTCCATCACCAAGAAATGCCCAGACTTTTCTTCCTTCGTCTTTAATTAATCCTCTATTAATAAGATATTTCATAAATCTTGCTTGATATATTGCTAACATTGGACCAATACCCATTGAAACAGTTGGGAACTGCCAAAAATTAGGCATTAGCCATGGATGGGGGTATGAAGAAAGACCACCTGTTTTTACCTCTTGTCTAAATCTATCTAGTTGTTTTTCATTTAATCTTCCCTCGAGAAAAGCTCTTGCATACATACCAGGTGCACTATGACCTTGAAAATAAACCAGATCACCTCCGAATTTATTATTCTTTGCTCTCCAAAAATGATTCATTCCTACATCATATAATGTTGCCGCAGATGCAAATGTTCCTATATGCCCACCAAGTTCAGGATATTTTTTATTTGCTCGAACTACCATAGCTGCAGCATTCCATCTTATTAATGACCTTAACTTACGTTCTATATTTTGATCCCCTGGAGATCTTTTTTCTTCTTCAGGAGGTATAGTATTTACATATGGAGTAGTTTGGGTATGAGGAATTTTTGATCCAGCTTTGTAGGATTGATCAATTAATTGTTTAATTAAAAAGTGAGCTCTTTCTGAACCGTCATTTTGTAGAACTGCACTTAATGAGTCTAACCATTCTTTTGTTTCAACAGGATCAATATCGTCGTTACTACTAACCATTTTAACTTCATTAATTAATCTTGTTTGCTTGATTTGTTTTGGCTCTGTTACTTTTGTTTCAACTTTTGTGTCAGATTTAGTTGCAGTTTCTGCTTCCTCTATCAATTTCTCTGTCGAAGGTGGAATTTTTTCGTCTAAAGTTTTATTAATTTTGTCATGTTCATCTTTATTTTCTGAAGAGATAGTTAATATCAAATCACCTTTTGAAACTTTATCCCCAATTTTTACATTTATATTTTCAATTGTACCTTCATATTCAGATGGTACTTCAACACTTGATTTGTCACTTTCTAAAGTGACAACAGGGTCATTTTTATTGATTTTGTCGCCTTTTTTTACAAGTACTTCGATTATTTCAACATTTTCAAAGTCTCCTATATCAGGAACTAATAAATCTAGATTCATTGTTGTAATATATATATCAATATTTGCTAAAAAAATAATTTACATTATTAATTATGTATAAAAACTGTACAAATTGCGCCTGTAGCTCAATTGGATAGAGCGCTTGGCTACGGACCAGGAGGTTCTGGGTTCAACTCCTAGCAGGCGCACCAAAATGGAAGGATAAATGAAAATATCACTTGAAAAATCTGTAATATATTTCTTTTGTTTAGTTTTGTTATTTATACTAATTATGACAATAATCCTTTAATGAAAAAAAAATTTGAGCAATTAAGCAATAAGCCAAGCTATATGAAACATAATGGTGGTTTATTATTTAGATCAATTACTAAAAAAAAATTCGAGTTTAAAACTAAGATTAAAAAAACACATTTAAATAAAGCTGGGATAACCCATGGTGGTTATATTTGTACAATCATTGATGCTGGAGCAGGTACTGCTTGTCATAGAGCAAGTGGAAATAAACCATGCGTAACTATTTCATTGGATATAAAATTTATAGCTCCCTCTAACATTGGAGACGAATTATTGGGAACAGTAGAAATTCAAAAAGTTACAAAGTCAATGGTATTTATAAATTGCAAACTCAAGTATAAAAATAAATTAATTGCAAGCGCGGTTGGGATTTGGAAAATTTTACGAAGACCTCTTCCAAATGCTGGCTTAGGTGGTTAAATTTGCCTTTTTTTATTTAAGTATCCAAAAATAATTAAGAAAATCAAAGCAATTGGGTAAACAATTTTTTTGTCGGGTCTATTTAAATTTTCAATTTTAAACTCACTTATAAAATCTCCAATTTCAATTCCTGACTTTTTAGCCTTTCCTTTCCAATTAAGATTATCAACAACTATAGTATTATTTTCGTTTATTAAATCCATTCCATAATCTTTTAAATTAAATTTTTTGTCAAAAGAATTTTTTTCTATTAAAAATAATTTATATCTTTCACCATATTCGCTTAATCGTGTGACTTTAATTCTGACTTCTTTTTCAGGATCAAATACACTATTTTGAATTTGTTCAATATTTAAGTAATTATATTTAGGATAAAATTTGTTTAAAACAAACTCTGGGGATAAAAATGAAATTGAAATCACTAAAAAAATTAAAATTTCGTACCAACGTAATTTATTTATAAACCAACCTTGAGTAGCTGAAGTGAAGACTAAAATTCCTATCAAAGATGTTATGATTACAATTATAGCATGCCAAATATTTTCTATTCCAATTAAAAGTAGTTCATGATTAAATAAAAATACAATTGGCAATATCCCGGTTCGTAAACTGTACCAAAAAGCTTGAACACCAGTCTTCAATGGATCACCACCCGAAATTGCTGCTGCTGCATACGATGCAAGGCCTACTGGTGGCGTAACATCTGCCATTAAACCAAAGTAAAATACAAATAAGTGAACAGCAATTAATGGAAAAATAAAACCTGAAGCATTTCCTACATCTACTAAAACTGTAGCCATCAAGGAAGCAACGACGACGTAATTTGCAGTAGTAGGTAAACCCATTCCAAGCAAAAGACATAAAATTATAGTAAGAAATAAAAGAATAGTTACATTATCTTTAGCTATAGATTCAATTACAATTATTAAATTAGTACTTAAACCCGTTGATCCTACTGCTCCAACAATTATACCAGCAGTTGCAATTGCTATACCAACTCCAATCATATTAATTGCGCCTTTTTGAAAACCAACTATTGTTTGATTATACCAAGATATAATTGCAAATTTAAAATTATTCTCTTTTAGTATTAATTTTATTAAATTTACAAATACTAAAGCAGTTGTTGCATAAAAAATTGAATACGATGCAGTGTATCTCATATAAACTAACAAATAAATTAAAACAAAGATAGGAATCAAAAAATGTAAACCTGATAAAAAAGTTTTTTTTAGATTTGGTACATCTTTTTCCTCCATTCCTTTTAGATTTAATTTTAAAGCTTCTAGATGAGATATATAAAACAATGCTATGTATGAAATTATAGCTGGCAAAAAAGCATGTTTTACAACTTCAAAATATGTAACTCCAATAAAACTTGCAATGACAAATGCCGCTGCCCCCATTACAGGTGGCATAATTTGCCCATTAACTGAGGATGATACCTCTATTGCGCCAGCTTTTTCTTTTGAAAATCCTGTCTTTTTCATAATAGGAATTGTGAAAGTTCCAGTAGTAACAGTATTTGCTATTGAAGATCCAGATATTAGTCCGGTCATACCTGAACCAAGTATTGCGGCTTTAGCTGGCCCCCCTCTCATCTTTCCAACCATTGCAAATGCTAAATCTAAGAAATATTTTCCTCCGCCTGCTGTTTCAAGTAAAGCACCAAATAATACAAATAAGAAGATAAAATCAACAGAAACGCCAATTGGTATACCAAATATTGCTTCTTGATCTAACCATTGAAATCCAACCAATCTTTTTAAAGACAGCCCCCCATGAGAAATTATTTCGGGCGCATACTTGCCAAAATAAGAAAATAATAAAAAACAAATGGCAATTATAACTAAAGGAATTCCAATAACTCTTCTGGTTGCCTCTAATAAAATTAGTATTCCAAGTATCCCGATTACTAATTCAATCGGAAAATTAAAACTCTCAGTAAGTTGAATATTTAATAAAATTCCACCTCTTTCAACTAATTGATCATAGAAAAAATAAATATATAAACAACAAAAACACCCAAGTATACTTATTAAAATATCAAAAAAATTTATTTTTCCTCCTCTCATAGTTGGAAAAATTAAAAAAGCTAAAGTTAAAGCAAAGCCTAAATGAATTGCTCTAGCAGGTAATCCCTTAAACATTCCAAAATTAAACATAAATGGAAAAGGAGAAGCATACCAAAGTTGAAATAATGACCAAATTATTGCTATTAGAGCAACTATTTTTAAGTGAAAACCTTTTAAATTTCTTGTAGGTGATAGATCTTCTTTTATTCGATTCTTAATTATATTTTCCATTTAGAGTTATTATAACAAAAAAAAGGCCCAATAAATTGGGCCTTTTAAAATAAATAAAATGATAAGACTACATTAGTCCAGCTTCTTTATAGTATTTAATTGCACCAGGATGCAAAGGAGCTGATAAACCATCAGCTATCATATTTTTTTTCTCTAATGATCCAAAAGCTGGGTGTTGTTTCCTAAAATCATCAAAATTTTCAAAAACAGCTTTTGTTACTAAGTAAACTAATTCTTCTGAAACATCAGCACTAGTTACAACTGTAGCTTTTACACCAAAAGTAGTAGCATCAGATGTTTGACCAGTATAAGTTCCTGCAGGTATAACAGCTTTGGCATAATAATCTGCACCATCAATTAAACCTTGAACTGGGCCACCTGTAAGATTAATTGGTCTTGCTTTTGCTGCACACGTTGCTGCTTGTTCCATAGCACCATTTGGAAAACCTACAGAATATCCATAAGCATCTATTTTTCCATCACATAAAGCTTTAACTTGTTCAGAAGAAGTAAGTTCAGTTGTTGACTTAAAGTAACTATTAGAAACACCCATTGCTTTCATTAGCTCTTCCATAGTTCCTCTTTGTCCAGAACCTGGATTTCCAATATTAACAACTTTCCCTTTTAGTCCTTTAAAATTAGTTACTCCAGAAGATGCACTTGCCCAAATTTGGAATGGTTCATTATGAACAGAAAAAACTGCTCTAAGTTTTCCAAATTTTTTGCCTTCCCATTTGCTTGATCCATTTACTGCATGGAATTGCCAATCAGATTGAGCTACACCAAATTGAAACTCACCCTCTTTTATTTGACCAATATTATAGTTTGATCCACCAGTAGAAGGAGCTGTACATCTATATGCTTTTGCAGTTCCTTTTTTTCTACCATGATCTTTACTAATGGCAGATTTATGCAACATTTTACAAATAGCATTACCTGTTTGGAAATAAACTCCAGTAGGTCCTCCTGTTCCTATCGTAAAAAACTCTGCAGACTTTGCAACATTATTAAAAGAAAATAAAGCCGCAAAAAGAATTAAAGAGCTTGATAGAGTAGATAATATTTTTTTCATTTTCCCTCTCTTTTTTAGTTAGTTATAATCGAGAATTGAAACAAAATTTATTTATGTTGTCCAGAAATTTTTTTAGAATAATTCTAATTTTATATTTGATCAAATTGGGTTTTTGTTCATATTAGGCATTTTCTACCCAATCATTAATTCTCTTTACACCTTCTACTACTTTTGGTGCTAGGAGTTCAATAGTATCGAAATCTATAATTGTATCTGAATTTATTTTTGAAATAAAATTTTTACCATCAAAATCTGTATAGCTTAATCTTGAAATTAATCTTTCTTTATCAAATCCAAAATCCGATCCTGGTAATATAGCCACATTTTTTTTTTTTAATAGATCACTACACATTTCACTTGATGAATTAAAGTTTTTGTTCAAAAATTCTGGCATTAAATAAAATCCACCCATTGGCTTATTCATAGAAACATTATTTGATTTTAAAAATTCATAAACATAGTTTCCAACCGCGTTTAGAATTTTTCTTGATTTTAGCAAATATTCACTATGATTTCCTTCAAATGCTTTTATTGCTGCAAATTGAATAGGGGCGCTAACTGATGAAAATGTTTCACTTGCTAGAATTTTAATTGAATTTTTATAATGATTAAGTTCCTCAGGAATTAAGAAATATCCTAATCTCCATCCTCCGGCACCACACCATTTGCTTAATCCACTGCTTATAATTGTATCTGATGGGCAATAATTAAAAATAGAGTCATTTTCCTTTTCAAAACTTAAATCAGAATATATTTCATCTGATAAAACAATTATTTTATATTTTTCAATGATTTCACTTATTTCTTTAAAGTTTTTACAGACTTGCCCTGATGGATTATTTGGAGAATTTAATATTAATAAATAATTCTTATTTTTATCTTTAGATACTAATTCCTCTAAAATTTCAGCTGTAGGATACCAATTGTTATCACTTGTTGTACTAATCCAATGATATTTATTATCTGCAATTAAAGATTGAGGTTTATAAGATACCCAGCTAGGAGATGGTAGAATAATTTCACCTTCAAAAGACATGTGCAACAAAAACATTAATTCTTTAGATCCAGGACCAATTATTATTTGTTCTGAATTAAATGTTTTTTTTTTTTTTTTTGACTCAAAATTAGCAATTGCCTCTCTAAGTTGTTGGAGTCCTTGGATAGGTAAATAGCTTTTTTGGAAAGCATTTTTTTTTAATTCATCAACAATCGTATCAGGAATATTAAAAGGAGATTGACCAAACCCAAATTTTATAACCTCTTTACCCTCATTTTCAAGATTTTTTGATATCTCATTAATTTTTAGTGTTGCTGATAAATTCAAATTTTTGATCTTCTTTTTTATCATTAAGTTTTTAGTTCTTTAATATTTTTATAATCTACTAATGCTTCAGGATTACTTAATGCCTGAATATTTTTAATTTTATTTCCCTCTACTGCATTTTTAACTGCTAATTCTACAATTTTATTATTTTTAGTTCTAGGAATATCGTTTACTTCGATTATTTTTTTGGGCACATGCCGTGGGGATGCATCTAAACGTATAGCTTTTTTTATTTTTAAAGATAAAGCTTCATTTAATGACTTAGGTTTCTTTAGAACAACAAACAATATAATTCTCACATCATTATCCCATTTCTGACCTATAACTATTGATTCTTTAACTTCTTTAAATTTATCAACTACAGAATATATCTCAGCAGTACCTAGTCTTGCTCCCCCAGGATTTAGTGTAGCATCTGATCTTCCATAAATTACATAACCTCCGTTAGATTTTCTTTCAGCAAAATCTCCATGATGCCAAACATTTTTAAATTTTTTGAAGTATGCGCTCTTATATTTTTCATTATTCTTATCATTCCAAAATAGTTTTGGCATTGAGGGAAAAGGAGACTTACAAACTAATTCCCCTTTTTGATTTATTAAAGATTTTCCTCTTTCAGAAAAAACATCAGTATTCATTCCTAATCCATTATTTTGAATCTGACCCCTGTAAACTGGTGAATATATATTTCCTAATACAAAGCACGATACTAAGTCTGTTCCACCTGCAATAGACGCTAGGTGAACATTTTTTTTTATATTTTTATAAACATAATCAAAACCTTCAGATGATAAGGGTGATCCAGTAGAACAAATAGTTTTGAGATACTTTAGTTTAAATTTTTTTTTAATATTTACGTTAAGCTTTTTTAATTGATCAATATACTTAGCACTTATACCAAAGAGAGAAATTTTTTCTTTTTCTGCTAATTTTAGTAACAGATCGCTTCTTTTATACATGGGGAAACCGTCAAATAGAACTATTGAAGCCTTAGATGCCAAAAAGGTCATCAACCAATTCCACATCATCCATCCACAAGTAGTGAAATAAAATACATTATCACCCGGTTTTACATTACAGTGAAGTTTGTGCTCTTTTAAGTGTTGTACCAAAACACCGCCTGCTCTGTGACATATACACTTGGGTTTGCCTGTAGTTCCACTTGAGTATAAAATTGCCAATTCTTTATCAAAATCGAATTTTTTAAATTGTATTTTTTTTTCTTTTATATTTTTCAACTTTTTGTAATAAAAAAATTTTACTCCTTTTATCTTTTTTTGTTTTATATTTTTTTTACCTGGATAATTAATAATTAGTACGCTTTTAATTGATTTAATCTTTTTAAGGATGGCAGGCAATCTTTGGATAATATTTATTTCTTTACCGTTATAATAATATCTATCAGTGATGATTAAAAGTTTTGGTTTGATTTGGGAAAACCTTTCTATAACTCCTTGTGTTCCAAAATCTGGAGAACATGACGACCATATAGCTCCTAATGCACTAGTTGCTAAAAAACCCTCAACTGTCTCAATTTGATTTGCTGTATAAGCTGCAATTCTATCTTTTACTTTTATTTTATTTTCTTTAAAAAAATTAATTAATTTTAAAGTATTATTGTTTAATTCTCTCCATGACTTTTCTTCTCTGTATCCATTTTCACTAATAAAAGTTACAGCTTTTGAATTATCGTTCTTTGATAACAGGTTTTCTGCATAATTTAATTTAGATTTTATAAAAAATTTGCTTTTTATAATTTCCTTTGGAAAAAAAAATTTATCTTTTTTAATACCCTTAATATTTGCATATTCCCAAATCGAAGACCAGAACAACTTTGGATTTTTTATTGTCCAATTAAATAGTTTTTTATAATTTTTGTAAGATGTATAATTAAATTTTGAAGCTAAAAATTTTTCAAACTCAAACAAATTTGATTTTGTTTTAGTTTCGTAGTCAGCTTCCCACAATTTCTGAGGCATAAAAAAATATATTTAATTTTTAGAAACTATGATAACCTTAAAACATTAAATAATAAAAATGAGAACTTTTTCCTTAATGATTCGGACTAGTTTTAGCCCATTTTTGTTCTTTATAGGTAACAATATATAGTATTGGTAAAAAAAATCACACCAAAGCTAGAAATGACAAAAAGTAAAATCACAGCAGTTCTTGGACCTACAAACACTGGAAAAACTTTCCTAGCCATTGAAACCATGCTTTCTTTCGACTCGGGAATGATTGGATTTCCATTAAGGCTTTTGGCTAGAGAAGTGTATGACAAAATTATTACAAAAGTTGATCCGTCAAAAGTAGCTTTGATTACTGGCGAAGAAAAAATTATCCCAATAAATGCTAAATATTTTTTGTGTACTGTAGAGTCTATGCCATTAGATAAAAGTTTAGAGTTTGTGGGTATCGATGAAATACAAATGTGCAATGATCATGAAAGAGGTCATATTTTTACTGACAGATTATTAAATATGAGAGGTGAAAAACTCACTATGTTGATGGGCTCAAACTCAATTAAGAAAATTATTCAAAAGCTTGATGATGATATTGAATTTAAAAATAGAGAAAGACTATCAAAATTATCCTTTGGAGGTCATAAGAAAATTTCAAGAATTGAAAGGAAAAGTGCTGTGATTGCTTTTTCTACTGAAGAAGTATACGCAATCGCAGAATTAATTAGACGTCAAAAAGGTGGAGCAGCTATTGTGATGGGATCACTGAGTCCTAAGACAAGAAATGCACAAGTAAATTTATATCAATCTGGTGACGTTGATTATTTAGTTGCAACTGATGCGATTGGTATGGGAATAAATATGGATTTAAATAATGTTTATTTTTCAAATTTAAAAAAGTTTGACGGAAAAAAATTAAGAAGTTTAAATATCTCTGAAATAGGACAAATTGCAGGAAGAGCAGGTAGATATTTAAATGATGGTATTTTTGGAACAACCGGTGAATGTAAAGAAATACAACCGGAGGAGATAGAAGCATTAGAAACTCATAGTTTTCCAGATATACAAACAATTTTTTGGAGAAACTCAAGATTAAATTTTAGTAATAAATTATCATTATTGAAATCTTTGGAAGACAAACCTCAGAAAGACTGGCTAAGAAGAATAAGTGAATGCCAAGATGAAAAGGTCTTAAAATATTTTTTGAAAGAGGCTCAAAATATAAATATTCAAGATAACACTGAAATTTTAAAAACACTTTGGGAATGTTGTCAAATACCTGATTTTGTAAAGAAAACTTATGGTCATCATTTTGAAGTAGTTAGTAAAATCTTTAATTTTTTAACAAGTGGAAATAAAAAAGTTCCAAACCACTACATGAAAGAACAGCTTTCTTTACTAGATAAACTAGATGGAAATGTAGACTCCTTGTCAAATAGAATTGCGAATGTAAGAACATGGGCTTATGTATCAAACAAATCTAATTGGATTGATAATCAGGATTATTGGATAGAAAGAACTAAAAATTTAGAAGATAAACTATCTGATCGACTTCATGATGAGTTAACAAAAACATTTATTGATAAAAGAGCAAGTGTTTTAGCAAGAGGTTTAAAACAGGACATAATGTTCGAAACTGAAATTATCAATGACGAAAAAGTGATGATTAATGAACAATATATTGGCTGTTTAAAAGGGCTTAGGTTAGAATTAGATTTAAAAGTTGATACTTTAGATGCAGATATAAAATCATTGAAAAAAGCTGCTAGACAAAATGTTGGTCCAGAAATTATTAAAAGAATTAGTCAAATAATTGATACTGGTTTAATAGAACTGAGGGAAGATTTTAAAATTTATTGGAATAATAATCATATAGCTAAATTAATTCCAGGTTCAGATTACTTAAATCCACAAATTCAATTAATTATTGATGAAATGATTGAAAACAGTGAAAAATTAAGACTAGGTTCATATTTGCAGACCTGGATAAATAATAAAATTGAAACAGAGCTAAAAAGTCTCATAGATTTGAAATATGTAAGGGATAATAATTCAGAATTAAGAGCTTTAGCTTATCATCTGTACGAAAATAATGGAGTAGTTAAAAGAGAAAAGGTATTAAACTATCTAAATAAACTAAACCAAGATGAAAGAAAAAAACTAAGAAATTTAGGAGTTAAGTTTGGCAGATATCATATTTTTTTATTTAAGTTATTTAAACCAAGTTCAGTTTCATTAAGAATACTTTTATGGAAAAACTATAATGAGAAAAATTATAATTTTCTACCTCCTACTTTTGGACTTAACTTTTTA
>CACAZG010000016.1 GCA_902536975.1 uncultured Pelagibacteraceae bacterium | reverse complement strand
ATTTGTTATTTAATGGAAATAATGAAGCTGATTATGAGGAATTTGATAAATATTTAAATCTTTTTAGATACAGATTTAAAAATGATAAATTTGATATATCGGGATATACAGTTTTAAAAAATAAAAATAATATACTTGCTATGGATATTGGTAGTAGTCCTGGGAAAAATTTCTCTGAAAACTATCAAAGTGGACCATTATCTTTTGAATTTTATTACAAAAATAAAAAGCTAATAACAAATTCTGGATATTTTCAAGATCATAGACATCAACTTAATGGTATTTCAAAATCTACTGCAGCACACTCGACGTTGATTTTAGATAATTCCTCTGTAAGCAATTATAAAAAAAAAAGCAAAGGACCAAGCATCATTACTAGAGGATTTAAGACTTTTGATAATGAAGTTATTTATGAAAAGAATTATTGGCAAATTAAGTGCTCACACGATGGATATCTATCAAGATATGGTGTTATTCATCAAAGAAATTTAGAATTTAAAACTGATAAAAATATTCTTATTGGAAAAGAGAAACTTATAAAAAAAAAAAATTTTAAAGTGACAAATTTTGAAATAAGATTTCACTTGTTACCTAGTATTAAAGTGACAAAATTACAAGATAACAAAACTATATTAATAGAATTAGAAAATTCAGGTTGGAGATTTTACTCTAACGGTGGTTTAATAGGGGTTGAAACTGGACTATATTTCGGTAATAAAAATAGTTATATTGAAAACCAAAACATTTTTATCTCAGGTGTAACTCAAAATAATGAACAAATAATTGAATGGCAGATAAGTAAAATATGAGTGATAAAATTAAAAGAGCACTTATATCTCTCTCTGATAAATCAGAAATTAAAGAAATTCTTAAAACTCTAAAAAAATATAATGTAGAGATTGTTAGCTCAGGGGGTACTTCTAAGGAGATTAGAAGATTAGGCTATAAATGTACAGAAATATCAAAATATACGAAATCTGATGAAATTTTGGAAGGTAGAGTTAAAACTCTTCATCCAAAACTTTATGCAGGTATTTTGAATAAAAGAAACAATAAAAAGCATGAGAAAGAGCTAAAAAAAAATAATTATGAAAAAATAGACCTAGTTATAGTTAATTTTTATCCATTTGAGGACACATTAAAGTTAACTAAAAATCATGAGAAACTAATTGAAAATATAGATATCGGTGGCCCAAGTCTTGTAAGAGCAACTGCTAAAAATTATAAGTACACAACTATTTTAACATCTCCAAGTCAATACAAAGAATTTATTTTGGACTTTAAGAAAAATAAAGGCTCAACTAGTCTAAAGTTTAGAGAAAAACTCTCCCAAGAAGCATTCAACTTAACAGCTTATTATGACTCTGTTATTTCAGAATTTTTAAATATAAATAATAAGGATTATTTTCCTCAAAAAAAAACCATTCATGGTAATTTAGTTGAGGTATTGCGTTATGGCGAAAATCCACATCAACAATCAGCTATCTATAGCAAAAGTAATAGTTTAAGTATATTTCAATTAAATGGAAAAAAATTAAGTTATAATAATTACAATGATATTTATTCTGCATTAAATCTTTCAAAAACTTTACCTAAAAATACAGGTACTGTGGTTATTAAACATGCTAACCCTTGTGGCGTTTCAGTAAATAAAAATAAACTTATGAGCTATAAAGAGGCTATTGCATGTGATCCTATTAGTGCTTATGGAGGAATAGTATCATGTAATTTTAGAATAAATAAGAAAGTTGCTGAGGAAATAAATAAATTGTTTTTAGAAGTTATAATTGGATTAGGTTTTGATAAAGAGTCTTTGAAAATTTTGAAAAAGAAGAAAAATTTAAGATTAATTGATGCATCTAAATTAAGTCGGAAAAATATAAACAATGTTAATAGTAATTTTGACTCTCTATTAATGCAAGATCCAGATAATAAAATTTTTAACCAAAAAAATTTTAAAGTTGTTTCCAAAATAAAACCGACGAGAAAAATATTCGATGATTTATTGTTTGCTTTTAATGTCTGTAGAAATGTAAAGTCAAATGCAATCGTGTTAACTAGAAACAGTTCAACTATTGGTATTGGATCAGGTCAGCCTAGTAGATTAGATAGTTGCAAAATAGCAATCAGTAAAATGAAAAAATTTCAGAAAATTAAACAAAACGATATTATCTTAGGAGCATCAGATGCCTTCTTTCCATTTATTGATGGGATTGAAACCTTAGTCCAAAATGGCGTAAGCGCTATTATTCAACCTTACGGATCTATTCGAGACAAAGATATTATAAAATTTGCAGATAAATTAGGTATTATTCTAGTTTTCTCAAAAACAAGACATTTTAAACACTAAAAATTAGGAAATATTGTCAATTTTTGCAGCTAAAACAAAATCACTCTCATGCAATCCGCTTATTGCATGTGTTTGTATTTTTATGTGTGCATATCCCCATCCAAAAGATATGTCTGGATGATGGCCTTCTTGCTCAGCAATTTCCCCAACTTTATTTACAAAAGTTTGGCTTTTCAGAAAATTATCAAATTTAAAATTCTTTATTATATAATAATCTTTTTTATTTTCAGACTTAACGTCCCAACCATCAACTTTTTTAAGATATTTGTGGATTTCATCTAAATCAAAACTTGGGATTCCTCCTTCGCAAGGAATACATTTTTTATCTGCCAATTCACTCATATAACTTATATCCTAAATCATTTAAATCATTTTGCAAAGTATTATTTAATTTGACCAATGTATCCTTTGGTAAAATTTTTTGCCATCTATTTTTAAATCCTAAATTAAAAAATCGTTTTTGGTCTCCTGATTTAGAGTTTACACTTTCAACAAAACCCTCAATTTCTTCTTTATTTCTCAAATTTGAGAAATTTGTAGAATTTATAGAGTTTAAAAATTTTTTTTCATTTAAATGGGATTTATTTTTCTTTAGATCATCAACAAATTCAATAATTTTTTTAAATGTTTCGTATTTATTATCCTCTAAATCTTCATATTTAATAAATAGTGTTCTAAAATCCTTTGAATTTTTCCAAGATTTGTAATGGCTTGACCAAGACCCTAAAAAAGTAAAGTTACTATAATCACCATCTCTTGATTTTTCTAGTAGTGTAGCATTCTCATCAATAAGTTTATCATAAGCTTGATCATAATTTAATGAATAGTGATGAGACATAGATGTTATGACATTTCTTGGGTCTCTAACTATATAAATAGCTCCAAGAGAAAGGTTGCTTGTGGTAAAATTATTTCCTTTATACTGATTTAAAGAATTATGAGTCTTTATAAAATGAACTTTTTCGCCGGCAAAAAATTGTTGTTGATTATAAATCCAATTTTTACTTACTTCTAATTCAGAATTCATATTTTTTTTAGCAAATTTTATAGATGGAAACTGTAGAATGTTTAATAGTAATTCAAAATCAAATTTACCCTTTTTGGAAAAATAATATGAAGAAATAAATGATCTTAAGTAAGTATTTCCACTTTTGGGATATGAAGCTATCCAAATTATCATAGTAATGTTTTATTATTTCTCCTACTTATATCAATTATATTTAAACTCTGATCTATGAAGTATTGATGCAAATCAGATTTTAAACAAAAATAATCAATTAAAAATTTAAATGTTGATAAAATTTCAAAAACCCACTAATTTCAATACTTATAAACTAGCGGGCATAGCTCAGTGGTAGAGCGTCTCGTTGCCAACGAGAAGGTCGTGGGTTCGAGTCCCATTGCCCGCTCCATAAAATAATGTCAAATTTTTATACAAATTTGCTTCAAAAATTTATAGAAAATGAGGACATTAGAAAATATAAGAAAAACATTTTATATTACTTACTTTTTAGATTAGTCAGAAAAAAGCTGATAACAAATTTAAAAGTTAAAATACATAATTTTTATATCTGGGCTAGCTACAAAAAAAATAAACAGTCACACTCGATACTAAGAAAATGTGATTTTGAAGATTTTCCAGAATTTAAATTGATCGAAAAAGTTTTTTTAAAAAAAAAAATATTGTTATTTGATTGTGGATCAAATTTTGGTTTTTATTCTCTGTACGTTTCATCAATGTCTAAAGAAAATAAAGTATACTCTTTTGAAGCTTCTCCTCCCACTTATGAGGATCTAAAGAAAAATGTTACTCTTAACAATTTTAAAAATATAGAACCATTTAATTTAGCTCTATCTGACAGAGAAAATGAGGAATTACTGTTCCTAGAGAGTGAGAATGATTGGGAAAGCTCATTAATTAATTCAAATTTTCCTGTTGTAAATAAAATTAAAATTAAGACTATTACATTGGACAACTTCGTGAATACAAATTTAGAAAAAAAAAACCATTACCATACAATAGTTAAAATAGATGTTGAAGGACACGAAATGAGCGTTCTAAAAGGTAGTTCAAAATTAATAAAAGAGTTTGCACCATTAATCATTATTGAATTTTCGAAATTTATCAAAGAAAAAGACTATGAACTAATGAATACTTTTCTGGATTTGCATGATTATGATATTTATGACTCAAAATATAAACAAATTAACTTTGAAACCGTAAAAGATAGACTTAATCTATTACCAAACAATATGTATGGTATTGGAAATAATTTTTTAATAAAAAGAAATTCTGATTTTGTAAATTTAATACAAAGTATTTAAAATGAAATTTTTTTTAATTTTAAGATTTCTTGAGTTTTAATTAAATATTCTTTATATTTTCTCCACTCATCAGATGTATTTTTTAAAATTTTTCCTCGTACTTGGTGTAATGATGCAGTTTCAACAGGTCTGTTAGATTTATTATAACTTTTAATATTTTCTTCCCAATTTAAGCCCAATTTATTTATAATATTTCTGGAGTTTTTCTCATAGTCTAATACAAAATTTTCATACTGAATATTAATTATTTTTTTATTAAATCTTTTAGACCAGTATTCCATTAGCTCATGATACATAATATAATATTCACCTAAATCCTCCTGGGATAAAGTAAATTCCATTCCTGCATCTCTAAAATTAATTTTATAATTTGACCAACAGATAGCCATGGGATTTCTATTTAAATGAATAATTTTAGACTCCGGAAAAGCTTTAATTATAAAACCGATCCATTTAAAATTTAAAGGTAACTTGTCTATTATGAACTTTTTGTCTGATAAATTAGAGATCGCCTTAGAATATTGAGATCTGATGCTAATTATTGTTTCCTCAAAATTGACTTTATTTTTAAAGTAAACTCTATCTATGATTTTTGGTAAATAAGTAAGTTCTCCTGCCCCATGAATCTTAGAGTGAGCTGATAAAATTTGTTCGATTAATGTAGTTCCTGATCTTGGCATACCTAACACAAAAATAGGTACTTTTTCAATGCTTACTAAATTTTTGACTTGAATCAAATTATAATCATCAAAATAATTTTTTAAATTTTTAAAATTATTTTTTTCTCGTTTAATTGAAAATTTAGATAAACCTTTCTTAATTTTTTTTCCTTTTTCAAGGTTTTCAAATCCTAGTTTTATTTCTCCTTTATCAAAATATCCTTTGCTGAGGCTATAATAAATATCTATTTGATTTTCGCTTGTTTCGTTCTCTGCAGATATATTTTTAAGTTTTCTGAATACTATATCTTCATCATTTATATTTGTAATTTCAATATAATTCTTAAAACTTTTATAATTTGAATTATTCTGATTTATAGCATCAATAAAATATTTTCTAGCAGAGGTAAAATTTCCCAAAACAGACTCAATTGCTCCAATATCATGCTTGGCTGTGAGGTTATTTTTCTCTTCTAATAATATTTTTTTATATATTTTTTTACTTTCTTCGTATTGTTTATTTTCTTTAAAAAGTACAGCTAAGTTAAAATAGGCAGTAAGATTTTTTTTATTCTCCTGAATAGATTTATTATAATTTATTACTGCATTGTCTATTTGGTTTACTAATTTTTGGGCATTTGCTAAATTATTATAAGCTTCGGAAAATTTTGCATTTAAATTCAATGCATTTTTAAATGCTTCTATGGCTTTATTATAATTTTTAAGCTTGGAATGAACATTTC
Source organism: uncultured Pelagibacteraceae bacterium (assembly GCA_902536975.1). Classification (GTDB taxonomy): domain Bacteria; phylum Pseudomonadota; class Alphaproteobacteria; order Pelagibacterales; family Pelagibacteraceae; genus Pelagibacter. The sequence goes on along the minus strand of CACAZG010000016.1, from coordinate 8,002 downwards.
CATATATATAAAAAAGATAAGCTGTTTTTTTTAAATCTAAAGTTTTTTTAAGATATTTTTCAGCATCAATATAATTATGTAAATTTATACAACTAAATGATAATGTATATAGTAACTCATAATCCTGAGAATTTTTTTTTAATAATTTTTTTCCTAATTTAATTAATTTATTGAATTTTTTATCTTTAAATAATTTTAGAATTTTATTTTTTTCTAAGTCATAATTATTTGAATTCATTAAATAAATGTTATAATTTAAATTCTATGAAAAAAGAAGATCTTCCAAAAATATTACCAGTTTTTCCACTATCAAATTTCATAATTTTTCCTAGAACAACAGTCCCGTTGAATATTTTTGAGCCTAGATATATTCAAATGATAGATCAAAGTATGAAAAGTGATAGAATTATTGGAATGGTACAACCTAGGAAAACAGGTGAATTAAAAAAACCAGATTTACACAGTATTGGTTGTGCTGGGAAAATAACAAGCTTTAATGAGACAGATGATGGGAGATATTTAATAATTTTAAATGGAGTTTCTAGATTTAAAATTATTAGTGAAATAGATAACGATAATTTATTTAGAGAGTGTGAGGTAAAATATGATGATTTTTTAGATGACTTAGAAGAAAAAATTGAAAAAATTAATTTTTCTGACCTAAAATTAATATTTCAAAATTTAAAAAGTCTTTTCAAAAAGCAGGGATATGAAATTAATTGGAAGGAAATTGAGAAACAAAGTCTAGATCAAACAATAAATACTTTATCTATGGCATCTCCATTTTCATTAGAAGAAAAACAAGTTTTACTTGAAAGCAAGGATTTGCTAGTTAGAAAAGAAAAGTTGGAAGAGATTTTAAATACTTATATTTTGGATAATTTTAATAATAAAACCTTGCAATAGATAAATAGATCACAATCTAATTTGATATAAAAGTCGCATAACTATTTAAAATTTTATTTCCTTTTATAATTTTGAAAACATTATCAGAAAAAACATTTTTAAATGTGTTGTCATATTTAAAAAAAGAATTAATAGAATCTATTCCTACTCCATAAATAAAATTAAGGTGTTTGTTATTTTCTTGAAATTTCTGGGCAATAATTTGTCCATCATTAATCCCCAATTTAATATGTTCGTCTAGAATATCAGATAGAGATCTCATATCTCTTATTGTCATATTAAAACCTTGTCCTGCTAATGGATGAACTTTATGGATCAAATCTCCAAATGATAAAATATTTTTAAAAATATAATTTCTAAGCACTGAAAATTTTATACTAAAAGTTTCAACATCACTTATTTTATTAATAAAATATTTATCGTTATTTTTTTCAACAATTTCTAAAAGGTTTTTCTTACTAAGTGGTTTTGTAGAGTTATTTGTGAATACAATTGATGTTTGATTTTTGGATAGAGGAAGAAATGCAAGTGGTCCATTATTTGTAAAAATTTGAATAGCAATTTTATTTTCAATTTTTTTATGATTTATTATTGCCGTATGTGCTAAGGATCTATAATTTTTAATTATTTTTTCTTTAAAATATTTTTTAGTAATAGAATTACTATATTCTGAGTTGATAACTAAATTATAATTAAGTTTTTCAAGGATATTAATATTGTAATTTTTAAGTTTTATAAATTTTAATAATTTATTTTTTTTAACTAGATTATAAAATTCAATATATTTTACTAAATAAAAATTATTACTATTTTTATTTCTGAACTCAAATAACTCTGACGATTTATTTTTATTAGAAAAAATTTTAATTTTTTCGGTTGGCCATCCCAAATTATCAAATCTTTTTATATATTTTTTTAAAAACTTGTAATTTTCTTCAGAAATTGCAATTGTTCTTATAGTTTTTTTCGATACAGTTTTTTGTGGTTGTGAAATTATATCTACTTCTATCTTTTTTTTAATTAGTAAGTTGGCTAAAACAAGATTAGTTAGATTGTTTCCTAATAAGCAAATTTTCATATTATTATTTAATTTTATCAACAAAAATTAAATGATACAAAGTGACAAATCATTAATAACAAAATGAAAATTAAAAATTTCATAGATAAAACAACTAATTTTCTATTAAAAAGGTTTTCAGAGCTATTAGGTACAATTTTACTTTTTACTTCTGTCCTATTGCTTATATCACTTGTGAGTTACTCTCCAGAGGATCCTAATTTTATTTTTCCAGACAATACCGAAATAAAAAATTTGCTAGGAGTAAAAGGAAGTTATACTTCTGATATATTGTATCAATCAATAGGTTTAATTTCGTTACTAATTCCAATTTCATTAATTATTACATCCATTTCAGTAATAATAGATAAAAAAATTTTATATGTTATCGAAAGTTTATTCTTTATAATTTTATACATAATCACTGGAACATTATTTTTTACTGTTTTTCATTCAGAATCATATTGGCTTACAATTAATGGAAATAATGGTTTTGTAGGTAATTTATTTGAGGAAACTTTTTTAATTAGTTTTATAAACACAAATGTTAAAATAAGTTATATAATTTTAGCATGTTTAATATCTCTATTCTTTCTTTTAAGTATAAATTTTAAAATAAAATACTTAAAATATATTTTTTCATTTTTTACTAAGTCTAAATCAGAAACAACTAAGAGTAGTTATGAAAATATAAATGAAAGTCCAATAAGTGAAAATGATTATATTAGTAGTGAAACCAGGATCCAGAAAAATTTTTCTTTTGACAAAAATGTAATTACACCAAATCAAAAATCTATAAAATATAAATTACCCTCAATTGATTTTTTAAAGTCATCTACAAAAAAAGATAAAAATTTTTCAGAAAATAAGTTTGATGAAAAAACCTTAGAAAAAATTTTACTAGACTTTGGTGTAGAGGGAGAGGTAAAAAAAGTAAGTCAAGGTCCTGTTGTTACTTTATATGAATTTGAACCTGCGCCTGGTATTAAAGTATCAAAAATAATTAATCTTTCTGAGGATATTGCTAGAAATACTAGTTCGGAGTCAGCTAGAATATCAACTATTCCTGGAAGTAATACTATTGGAATTGAATTGCCTAAGCCAAAAAGAGAAAATGTATTTCTAAGTGAAATAATCTCAGACTCTAGTTTCAAAAAAAAGGATATCAAGCTTCCAATTGCACTTGGTAAAAGTATTTCAGGATTGCCAATAACAGGAGACTTAAGCACCATGCCTCATTTACTTATTGCTGGTACAACAGGATCAGGTAAATCTGTTTGTATAAATACAATCATTTTATCACTCTTATACAGACACTCTCCTGAGAAATGTAAATTTATATTAATTGATCCTAAAATGTTAGAACTATCAACATATGAGGGTATACCACATTTATTATGTCCCGTGATTACTGAAGCCAAAAAGGCAGCCTCTGTTTTAGGCTGGGTTGTTAAAGAAATGGAAAATAGATACAAACTAATGACCAAAGTAGGAGTAAGAAATATTGACGGATATAATGAAAAACACAAGATTTCTATGCCTTATATCGTAGTAATTGTTGATGAAATGTCAGATCTAATGCTGGTTGCTGGTAAAGATATAGAGAATTATATTCAAAAACTTTCACAAATGGCAAGAGCTGCTGGAATTCATATTATTATGGCAACTCAAAGACCAAGTGTAGACGTTATCACTGGCACAATAAAAGCTAACTTTCCAACGAGAATATCATTTCAAGTGACCTCTAAAATAGATAGTAGAACAATTCTTGGTGAACAAGGAGCAGGAACAGGAAAGAGGTATTACAATAACTTCTGCTGCAACAACTTGTTTTTGGAATGACCACAGAATTAATATCATTGATACACCAGGACACGTTGATTTTACAATTGAAGTAGAGAGATCTTTAAAAGTACTTGATGGAGCTGTCGCAGTTTTTGATGGTGTAGCAGGAGTTGAGCCTCAATCGGAGACTGTATGGAGACAAGCTGACAAATATAAAGTTCCAAGAATTTGTTTTGTTAATAAATTAGATAGAACTGGTGCAGATTTTTTTAGGTGTGTAGGAATGATAAAAGATAGGCTTGGCGCAAAACCATTAGTTATGCAAGTTCCAATTGGTGTAGAGGCCTCACTAAAAGGTGTGGTGGACCTTGTAAAAATGAAAGCTGTTATATGGAAGAATGAAGATCTTGGCGCTGCTTGGGAATTAACTGATATACCTGAAGATTTAAAAGAAATTGCAACTAAATACAGACAAGAACTAGTTGAGACAGCTGTAGAGCAAGACGAAAAGCTTATGGAAGACTATCTCGGAGGAAAAGATATATCTGAGCAGGACCTAATTAAATGTATTAGAAAAGGATGTTTAGGTTTTGACTTCGTCCCAGTACTTACAGGTTCTGCGTTTAAGAATAAAGGAGTACAGCCACTTTTAGACGCTGTAGTAAATTATTTACCTAGTCCAGAAGACATAGGGTCAATAAAAGGAACTAAACCGGGATCAGAGGATGAAATTGAGATGAAGTTTGAGGATAATGCTCCTTTTTCTGCATTAGCATTTAAAGTTGCTAATGATCCTTTTGTTGGAAGTTTAACATTTATAAGAATTTATTCTGGAACAGTGAAATCAGGCACAGGTATTTATAACACATCTAAAGATAAAGAAGAAAGAGTGGGTAGGATGTTATTAATGCATGCTAATTCAAGAGAAGATATAAAAGAAGCAAATGCAGGTGACATAGTAGCTTTAGCTGGATTAAAAAATACAATTACTGGTCACACATTAGCAGATAAAGACAACCCTGTTTTGCTAGAACCAATGGAATTTCCTGACCCTGTAATAGAAATAGCTGTAGAACCAAAAACTAAAGCCGATCAAGAAAAAATGGGAGAGGCTTTAGGTAGGTTAGCAAAAGAAGATCCATCATTTAGAGTAACATCTGACGAAGAGTCAGGACAAACAATCATTAAAGGGATGGGTGAATTACATTTAGATATAATAGTTGATAGAATGAAAAGAGAATTTAAAGTAGAAGCTAATGTTGGTGCCCCTCAAGTAGCTTATAGAGAAACAATATTGTCTTCAGCTGAAAACGATTATACTCACAAAAAACAAAGTGGTGGAGCTGGTCAGTTTGCTAGAGTTAAATTAACAGTAGAACCTCTTGAACCAGGAAAAGGAAGAGAGATAGAAAGTAAAATTAAAGGAGGAGCTATACCTAAAGAATTTATTCCTGGTGTAGAAAAAGGTGTAGAAACAGTTGCAGACGGAGGAATTCTGGCAGGTTTCCCACTTATAGATTATAAAGTTACAATCGTAGATGGATTGCATCATGACGTAGACTCAAGTGTTTTGGCTTTTGAGTTGGCTTCAAGACAATGTTTTAAAGAAGCTTGTACAAAAGCCACTTTAAAACTTTTAGAACCAATAATGAGAGTAGAGGTTGTTACACCAGAAGATTACATGGGCGATGTAATAGGAGATTTAAACAGCAGAAGAGGTCAAATAAGTACTCAGGAACAAAGAGGCAATGCTACAGTAATTACAGCAATGGTACCGTTGGCAAATATGTTTGGTTATATAAATAATTTAAGATCAATGTCACAAGGTAGAGCACAGTATTCAATGTTTTTTGATCATTATGACAAAGTACCACAAAATGTACAAGACGAAGTAACAAAGAAAACAGGTTAAAATGGAAAAACAAAATATTAGAATTAAACTAAGAGCATACGATAATAAAGTACTGGATCAATCAACAGAAGAAATAGTTAATACAGTAAAGAGAACGGGTGCAAATATAAAAGGACCAATACCTTTACCAACAAAAAAAGAGAGATACACAGTATTGAGATCACCTCATATAGATAAAAAAAGTAGAGAACAGTTTGAAACCAGAACTCACAAAAGATTAATTGATATTATAGAGCCTACGCCCGCAACTGTAGAAGCCCTTATGAAGCTGGATTTAGCATCAGGTGTAGATGTGGAGATAAAAATATAATGAGTGAAATAGGTTTGATAGGTAAAAAAATTGGTATGACTAGAGAATTTTTTAAAACTGGTCAATCAGTCCCAGTTACAGTTTTAAAAGTTGAAAAAGGAAGAGTTGTTCAACTAATAAATAAGCAAGAGAGAGGTTATGATGCTGTACAAGTTGGTTTTGGTAAAATAAAAAATTCTAAACTTACTAAATCAATGAAAGGTTATTTTGCTAAAAAAAATACTGAAGCGAGAAAAATTTTAAAAGAATTTAAGGTAAAAGAGATAAATGAATATAAAGAAGGAAATGAATTCGGTATTGAAATATTTAAAGATATTAAATTTTTAGATGTAAGAGCAAAAACAATAGGTAAAGGCTTTGCAGGAGCAATGAAGAGACATAACTTTGGTGGATTAAGAGCATCACATGGAGTTTCTATTTCACATAGAGCGCATGGTTCAACTGGTCAAAATCAAGATCCAGGAAAGGTATTTAAAGGAAAAAAAATGGCGGGACATATGGGTAATAAGTTGAGGTCGATGCAAAATCTTGAAATTATTAAGACTGATCTTGAAAATGAACTTATATACTTAAAGGGCTCAATACCAGGATCAAAAAATACTGAGGTCTTATTAAGAAAGTCAGTAAAAAATATTAAAAAATTAACTGTGAGTGAAAAAATAGAAATTTTAGAGAAATCAAAAAAATCAAAAGAAAAAAAAAATAATCAATGATAATAAATAAATTAAACCTAGATGGAAAAAAAGATACTATTGACGTTTCAGATAAAATAGTCTCTGCAAAGATAAATAATTTATTAATTAGCAATATTTTGTATAAATCAAACGCTAACTACAAAGGAAGAAAAGCAAAAACTAAACAAAAAAATGAAATTAAAGGTTCTACTTCAAAGATTTATGCTCAAAAAGGAACAGGTAACGCAAGACATGCAAGTAAAAAAGCACCAATTTTTGTTGGTGGTGGTATTGCTCATGGACCTAAGGGTGAATTAAATTATAAAAAGAGAAAGCTTAATAAAAGTGAAAAAAAATTAGGCATAGCATCCATTATAACCAAAAAAAATAAATTGAATGATTTAATTATTCTCGATGATTTCTCGAAGCAAATTTTAAAAACAAAAGAAATGGATAGCATCTTAACAAAAATTGAAGCAAAAAATTCAATAATTATTGCAGATAAAAAATCTAAAGATAATATTTTTAAATCAGCAAGAAACATTCCTAATGTTAAAGTAACAGATGTAAATCATTTTAGTGCTTATGATTTAGCCAAATTTAAAAAAGTAATATTTACTGTGACATCAATTAAAGAATTGGAAAAAAGGTATTAAAATGCAAAAAATACATTTATATGACAAAATAATATCACCATTAGTAACTGAGAAATCTACAAATCTATCAGAACAAAATAAAATTATATTCAAGGTAAATAGAAAAGCTAATAAAAAAAATTTAAAAACTAATATTGAAAAAATCTTTAAAGTAAATGTAACCAAAATTAATATTATTAATAAAAAAACAAGAATTAAAACAACAAGAGGAAAAAAAGTTAAAGTTAAGGGATATAAAAAAGCAATAATAACTTTGAAAAAAGGTCAAAATATTGATCTAACAACAGGAATTTAAATAATGGCTCTAAAAACATTTAAACCTTATACTAAATCAACAAGAGGAACCATTCTTGTTAGTAGAGAAGGATTATGGAAGGGAAAACCATTTAAAGCTCTCACGTCTCCAAATAATTCATCAAAAGGAAGAAATAATTATGGAAGAATTACCTCAAGAAATCATGGAGGAGGTCACAAACATAAGTATAGACAAATCGATTTTCATAGAAAAAAAATAGACTCGTTAGCAGAAGTTGAGAGAATTGAATATGACCCGAACAGATCTTGCCATATTATGTTAGTGAAATTTGATGATGGATCAAGATTTTATTATTTAGCTCCAAAAGATATAAAAATTGGGGATAAAATACAGAATGGATCTAACTCAGAGATTAAAATTGGTAATTGCTTGCCACTTAAAGATAT
>CACAZG010000015.1 GCA_902536975.1 uncultured Pelagibacteraceae bacterium | reverse complement strand
GTTTCAATGAAAAAATATAAAAAGTTAAAAAAACAATAACCCAGTTTCAGTATTCATTAACTAAAACTGAGATTATTGTATCTTTTTTAACCCTTTATTTTGAAGGGTCAGGTACTTTTCTTAAATATGGTTTAACAGTTTCCCAACCATCTGGATAAATTTTCTTAGCCTCTTCATCTTTAACTGCTGGAAGAATAACTACATCTTCACCTTTTTTCCAATTAGCTGGTGTTGCAACTTTATGTTTTGCAGTCAGCTGCATAGAGTCTATGGCTCTTAAAATTTCATGGAAATTTCTTCCTGTTGCCATAGGATAAGTTAAATATAGACCAATTCTTTTATCTGGTCTTACAACAAAAATAGTTCTTACCGTCTCATTATCAACTGCAGTACGACCCATTGATGTTGTTCCTGCATCAGCTTCTAACATATTAAAAAGTTTTGCAACTTTTAAATCTTCGTCAGCGATTATAGGATAATCAGGCATTGTTCCAGAAACATCTTTAATATCGTTTAACCATTTTTTATGATCCTCTACCCCATCAACACTTAGTCCAATAACTTTTACATTTCTTGCATCAAACTCAGCTTTCATTTGTCCTAATGAACCTAATTCTGTTGTACAAACCGGTGTAAAATCTTTTGGGTGAGAAAATAAAACACCCCAACTATCTCCAAGCCACTCATGAAAAGAGATATCTCCTTCAGTAGTTTTGCATTGAAAATCAGGACACATACTGTTTATTTTTAACATTCTTTACTCTCCTTTAATTAATTAGAACTATTATAAATTATTGATGAGGTTTATCAACGATATTTAGCTTTGAAAAAACAACTTATAAGACGTGTATCTTGTTAAGATTATAAGTGTTAGGTTTTTATATATGAACAACTCTAATCACTCAAATATTTTGATTATCGGTGGTGGATGCGCTGGTATATCAGTTGCTACAAGACTAAAAAGTTTAAAGTCTGATTTATCAATATCAATAATAGAACCTTCGGAAAAATCTTTATATCAAGCTGCATGGACATTAGTTGGTGCAGGAGCTTATGATGTAAACAGTACCATAAAACCAATGTCATCTGTAATGCCTAGTTATGTTAATTGGATAAAAGAATATGCAGAAAGTTTTTCGCCTGAGTCTAATTCAGTCAAGACTTCAGGTGGTGAATATTCATATGATTACTTAGTGGTTTGTCCTGGTTTAAAAATTAATTTTGATGGAGTAGCTGGACTTAAAGAAACATTGGGAAAAAACAATGTTTGTACAAACTATAGTGCAGACATGGCTGTTTACACTTGGGAATGTCTAAAAAATTTAAATGGAGGAACTTTGCTATTTACTGAGCCTCCAATGCCAATTAAGTGTGCAGGAGCACCTCAAAAAATAGCTTACTTAGCTGCAGATCACATGAAAAAAAAAGGTGCTCTCAAAGATAGTAATTTAGAATTTTTGTGTGCAAAACCTGTAATATTTGGTGTACCTCATTTTCAAGGTCCATTAAATGAAATTTGTGACTCATATGGAATTAAAAGAAGTTTCCAACATAATTTAATTTCAGTTAATGGTGAAGCCAAAGAAGCTGTATTCAAACAATCAGATAAAGATGGAAATACAAAAGAAGTAACAAAAAATTTTGATTTTATCCATGTTACACCACCTCAAACTGCACCTGACTTTATAAAAAATAGCCCTTTGGCTGATGCTGGTGGATGGGTTGATGTAGATCATAAAGAAGGGACATTAAGACATACTAAATATGAAAATATTTACAGCTTGGGTGATGTTATGAATGCACCTAATGCAAAAACAGGTGCAGCAGTGAGAAAACAAGCACCAATAGTTGCACATAACATTGTAAAAGATATTAATAAATCATCTGAAGAATACAGACTTTACGATGGATACGGAGCTTGCCCTCTAACAGTTGCATATGGAAAAGTAATGTTAGCTGAATTTTGTTATGGAGGAAAAGTTACTCCAAGCTTTCCTTTTGACCCTACAAAACCAAGATCGATGTACTGGCAAATGAAATCTAGACTTTTTCCTTGGTTGCAATGGAATGTGATGTTTAAAGGAAAAGAATGGAGCATGCCTAATCACAAAGCTATTGAAAATTAGTTTCAATTTAATAAAATTTTAATTATTTTATAATTATGATTTTTGAACAACTTTTTGATACTAAATCCTCAACATATACTTATATCATTTCTAGTGGAAAAGGTCGCGAAGCTCTAATTATAGATCCAGTAATTGAACATACTGATGAATATATAAAAGTTTTAGAAAGTTTAGAATTAAAACTTGTAAAAGTAATTGATACTCATATTCATGCAGATCATGTAACTGGATTAAACGAATTAAACAAAAGAACAAACTGCACTCGTATAATGGGTGAAAATTCTAAATCCGAAGTTATTGATATTAAATTAAAAGATGAAGAAAATGTAAGTATTGAAAATATAAACCTTAAAGCTATTTATACACCTGGTCATACTGACTGTTCTTATAGCTATCTAATGAAAGACAGAGTTTTTACAGGGGATACTCTTTTAATTAATGGCACAGGTAGAACCGACTTTCAAAATGGCAGTGCTCATGAGGCTTATGAATCATTATTTGGCAAATTGTTAAAACTTCCTGAAGAAACGCTTGTTTATCCAGCACATGACTACAATGGTAAAAAAAATTCAACAATTGGAAGCGAAAAAAATAATAATCCAAGGCTTCAAGTAAGCTCAAAAGAGGAATATGCAGAAATAATGGATAATCTTAACCTTGCAAACCCAAAAATGATGGATGTTGCAGTTCCAGCAAATTTAAAGGGTTTGACGCTCAAAGAACTTAAAAATCAAGCTTTATAAAAGTGTTGTTTTTAGAAAATTAAGAATTATATAAGACTTATGGTATGCAATAATTCACACTGCAAATGTAAGAACTGTTCTTGTGACAGATGTGTTTGTAAAAACTGTAATTGCAAACCATCATCAGAAAACTGCTGTTGTAATAAGTAGTTTAATTTAAAATTTATCTTAAACATTTATGAATGATTTTTTAGAGTCTATAATTAAAAGAGATCCAGCAGCTAAATCTAAGCTGAGTTTAATACTTACTTATCCTGGAGTAAAAGCAGTTTTCTTCCATAGAATTGCAAACTTTTTTGCTGTAGCAAAATTTCATCTTGTTGCGAGAATAATTTCTCAATTTTCAAGATTTTTAACCGGTATTGAAATTCATCCAAACGCAAAAATTGGTAAAAATCTTTTTATTGATCATGGTATGGGAGTAGTAATTGGCGAAACTTCAGATATAGGTGATAATGTAACTATTTATCATATGGCAACATTGGGAGGAATATCACCAAGTATTAATTCAGACGATCAAAGAAATATTAAAAGACACCCTACACTAAAAAAAAATGTAGTTGTTGGTTCAGGTGCTCAAATACTCGGACCAGTTGTGGTTGGAAAAAATGCAAAGATTGGTGCTAATGCTGTTGTTACAAATAATGTCCCAGATAATGCCGTAATGGTTGGCATACCTGCAAGAAATATAGGAACTTCTAGTGAAGAATTTAAACCTTACGCAGTAACTGAAGAAACTAAAACCGAAAAAAGATAATTTAATGATTAAAAATAATTTTTTAGAAAGTATTGGCAATACTCAACTAATAAAATTAAAAATGGCATCTGAGATTACTGGATGTAACATTTATGGAAAAGCAGAATATCAAAATCCAGGTGGATCAGTAAAAGACAGAGCTGCCTTAGCATTAATTAGAGATGCTGAAGAAAAAAAATTAATTACAAAAGGTGGAACAATTGTTGAAGGAACCGCAGGAAATACGGGAATAGGTTTGTGTTTGTTAGGAAATTCTATTGGATATAAAACAATTATTGTAATGAATGACAATCAAACACAAGAGAAAAAAGATTTATTAAGAAATATTGGAGCCGATTTAAGATTGGTACCTCCAAAACCATACAAAGATGAAAATAATTTTGTTAAGTATGCTGGTCGTTTAGCAGATGAATTAAAAAGTAGTAATAACTGTGGCGTAGTATGGGCTAATCAATTTGACAATACCGCAAACATGATGGGACATTACGAAACCACTGGTCCAGAAATATGGGAACAAACTGATGGAAAAGTTGATGGATTTGTTTGTTCCTCTGGAACTGGAGGAACTATCGCTGGAGTTAGTAGTTTTTTAAAAGAAAAAAACAAAGATATTAAAATATTTTTATCGGATCCAACTGGCTCCTCTCTTTATAATTATGTAGAAAATGGTGAGTTAAAGAGTGAAGGTAATTCAATAACTGAAGGGATTGGATCAAGTAGGATTACAGCAAATTTTGCAAAAGCTACTATAGATGGTGCTTTTTCGATAAGTGATCATGAGTCTTTACCTGTTTTATTTGATTTAATTGAAAAAGAAGGATTGAGTTTAGGAACTAGCTGTGGAGTAAACATTGCAGGAGCAATTAGACTTGGAAAACTTTTAGGACCTGGAAAAACAATTGTAACAATTCTTTGTGATAAATCTGATAAATACAACTCAAAGCTGTTTAACAAATCTTTTTTACAAGAAAAAGGCCTTCCATATCCTCACTGGATATAATCACGCATAGCTGATTTGTTATAAAAGCTTTATATTTCTTTAATAAATTAATTCAATATATAATTTTTAAACAAAGGAGATTTTATGGACCCAAAAGAATTGGTTAAAAGAGGCTATGAACTATTTGGTAAAGGCGATATGCAAACTTTTTTTACCGAGGTAGTTCATGATGATATAACTTGGATTTTTCCTGGTGACAAACATCCAATGTCAGGAACACACAAAGGAAAAGAAGCAATGATGAAAACAATGTCTTTAGTTCCACAACTATGGGATAATTTTTCAGTAACACCTGAATTTATGATTGCCGAAGGGAATAAAGTATTTGCAAAATGCAAGGCAACTGCGGATGGAATGGACACTATATTTGGTCATTACTTTGAAATAACTGATGGAAAAATGTCTATGTTCATGGCTTTTGATGATACATTAAGTAGTGCTAATGCAATTAAAAAATAAAAAAAAAGGAGAAACAATATGGAAAAAGAAGTTTTAGTGATCGTAGATTTGAAAGAAGGAAAGCTTGAAAAATTTATGGGATGGATGCAATCAGATGAGGGTATGAGTGTAAGAAAATCAGCAGCTCATCCAGAAAAAACTATAGGAGCAGTAAAGCCAGATAAAAGTGGTGTAATGTTTAAGGTGTTTGTTCATAATATGGAAAAAATGAAAGAACTAGTATCCGGTACAAATACAATTGCTAAGCCAGTTTACGATGAGTGTGTTGAGAAAATGACTGCTTGGGAATTGAATAAGGTTGAAATGTAATATGGCAAAATATTATGTAATTGGAAAAGTAAGTAAAGAGCTTTTACATCGAATGCAGAAAGATCCATCAGCTGACAGATTTGCTTCAACAAAAAAAGTTGTTGAAGCTGTAGGTGGTAAAATGATTAGTTATGAGTGGGTTCGTGGTAGATTTGATGTAATGTGTTGCGTTGAAGGTGACGCCGAAACTGTTGTTGGAATGAAAGTAGCTTTTTTAAATTCAGGACTTATGGATGAATTAATGATCCACGAAGTTATAGATTATAATAAAGCATTTGGAAAAGCCGCTGATGCAGCCAAATCAGTAGTCAAACCCGCAGAATAAATTATAATTAATTTATTGAAAGGAGAAGATTATGAGCGCGTATCTGTTGGCGAATATAACAGTAAATAATCCAGAAAATTACAAAGAATACGTTGAGAAAGTAAAATCCATTGTTGAAAAGTTTGACGGAGAGTATTTAGTAAGAGGGGGAGAAATGTCGGTAATAGAGGGTGATTGGCCTCACAAAAGAAATATTGTTATTAAATTTCCATCTCGTGAAAAAGCAATGGAATGGTATAATTCTGAAGAATATAAACCAATTAGACAAATAAGACACGACAATGCTGTGTCAAATTCTATAATTGTTGATGGGGTTTAAATAAAATAAATTTTTTAAAAAAACTAAGGAGATTAAAATGTCAATATTAGAAAAATATAGCGCGGCTATAAAAGATAAAGATGAAGCAACAATGAATGAGCTTTTGCATGATGATTTTAAATTTACTATGCATAAATCAGGTAATACTTTAAGCAAATCTGATGTAATCAAATGGGCTATGAGTGGAGACATAAAACAGAGAGACACTAGAATTGTTTATGAAAATGATGAGGTTGGAGTACATCATGCCTTTGTAACATTTGACGATGGTAATGTTGAAGCAGTAATGGCAGTTTACAAATATGATAATGGAAAAATCATGAGTTTAGAGACTGGCGCAACTCCTATGCCAAAATAATGAAAAAGCTTATACTTTTATTTGTTTTTATAGCCTTTAATTCAAATGCAGCGTCAATGAAGATGATTGGATCCAAAGGAGATCCGAAAGACGTAACCAGAGTAATAGAAGTAAAAATGTATGACAATTATTATGAACCAAGCTCAATTAAAGTGAAAAAAGGTGAAACTGTAAAAATAATTGTAAAAAATTTAGGTGAACTTGTTCATGAATATAATATTGCTACAAAAGAGATGCATATAAAACATCAGCCTGAAATGGCAAGATTAATAGAGCATGATATTCTATTAGGAGATAGTATCGATCATGCTAAGATGAAAGAAATGTCTAAAAAAGATCACTCGCTTGGACATAAACATGCTAATAGCGTGATGTTAGAACCTAATAAAACTGGAGAGATAATTTGGAAATTTTCCAAAGATATAGCTTTAGAAATGGCATGCAATATTCCTGGTCATTACGAAAGTGGAATGGTTGGATCAATAATTATTGAATAACATCAAAATTTTGTAGATATTAATTTAGATAATATTATTTTTTTTAATGAGTAATATAACGTCTTACATAATTTTAATTATTGCAGTTGCTTTAGGAACTGCAGCAAATGGATTTGCTAAAGCTGCGAATGGTTTTACAATTTTTTTACCAAGTGTTTTTACTGCGATAGCTATAATTGCTTGTATGTACACATTGTCCTTAGTTATGAAAACTATACCTGTTGGAATAACTTATGCTTCATTTGCTGGATTATGTATAATTGCAACTTCTATAGTTGGAATTTACAAGTTTAATCAAATTCCAGACTTATTTACAATCATTGGTCTAATACTAATCATTTCAGGAGTATTGATTGTAAATTTAGTTGGAAAATCAAGTTAACTTATTTAATTTCACTTGGTATTTTATGATTGCCATCTTCTTTTAGATCCAAAGAATATTCTTTAACTACACAATCTATATCAAAATCTGAGTATAGATGAGGAAACATATCTCCAGAAGATGATTGTTCCCAAACTAATTTCTGAAGTTTTAGCGCATCTACTTTTAAAAGTACTAAATTAGGTTGATTTAAATAAAATTTATTAAGTGTCTGTTTTATCTGATTTATATCAGAAAAATGGATGTAACCGTCTTTTAAATCAAGAGGTGTGCCTTTAAAAATTTTATTTTGTTTTGCATCATTCCATTCAGATTTTGTACAAATTTTGTAAACAAAATCAAAATTCATTTTATTTCAGAAAATCATCGACTTCTACTTGGTATCCCTCAACTAGTCGATTTGTTTCATTTGCCATTCCAACTATTGCAATCATTTCATTTATCATCTCATCAGTGGCACCCTTTTTTTTTGCAGCCAATGTGTGAGATTTAATACAATACTCACAAGCATTTGTTATAGATACAGCAACATAAATCAATTCTTTAATCTCTGGCGCTAGAGCTCCTTTTTTCATTACTTGTTGCAATGATCTCCAAGTCCTTTCTAGCGTTTCTGGACTGTTAGCCATAGTTTTCCAAAAATTTGGAATTTCAGTAATTTGTCTTGCCTCTTTTATTTCATCAAAAATTTCTTTTACTTTTCCAGATGCTTCTTTATCTGAAATTTTATTAAACACTGTCATAATTTTCTCCTTTTAGTTATAAATTGACTCAATTTTTGGCATTAATTTTAGTAGTTCCTTTGTATAATTATGTTTTGGGTTTTTAAACAATTCCTCCGTTTCAGAAACTTCACATAATTTTCCATCTTTAAGTACAGCTATTTTATCACACATTTGTCTAACTACAGGTAAATCGTGACTGATAAACAAAATAGTAAGATTTAACTGTTCTTGTAAATCTTTTAATAAGTTTAAGATTTGAGCCTGAATACTAACATCAAGGGCTGAAGTTGGTTCATCACAAACAAGAAGTCTAGGCTGTGTAGCTAATGCTCTTGCAATTGATATTCTTTGTCTTTGACCACCAGAAAACTCATGAGGATATCTTATTGCAGATTGTTGACTTAATTCTACAGACTCTAATAAATCGTAAATATAATTGTCTAAATCAATAGATTTTATATTTGGGTTATGAAGTTTAATTGGTTCTGCAATAATTTCTTTTACTTTGAGTCTGCCATTTAAAGAAGAAAATGGGTCTTGAAAGATCATCTGAATTTGTCTTCTAAATTTTAATAAATCTTTATTTTTTTTGATCTTAGTAACATTTACATTATCAAAAAATATATCCCCAGAACTTGGTTTAAATAAATTCACAACCATTTTTGCTATAGTAGTTTTACCACTACCACTCTCACCAACTAGACCAAATGATTTACCTTCCTTAATATCAAAAGAAACATTGTCTACTGCCATTACTGAATTTTTTGTATTTTCTGTGAAAAAACTATCATCGAAAGATTTACTCAAATTTTGGATTTTAACTAAGTTTTGATCTACAATACTTTTTTTAGACCATCTGTTTAATATTTTGATATTATTATTTTGATTATTTAAATTCTCTTTTTCAATAATTGTAAACCTTGATATTTTTTTATTTGTTGGTGGTACTGAGCTAACTAGACTTTTTGTGTATTTTTCTTTTGGTTTTACTAAAACTTGCTTTGTTGGACCAATTTCTACCAGATCTCCATTTTTCATTACAGCTACTCTATCTGTAGTTTCTGCAATTACACCCATATCATGAGTTATAAGTATGACTGCTAAATTTCTCTCCTTTGTTAATTTTTTTATTAATTCAAGAATTTGGGATTGTATTGAAACGTCCAGTGCTGTGGTTGGTTCGTCTGCAATTAATAATTCTGGTTCACAACATAAAGCTAGAGAAATAACAACTCTTTGTCTCATGCCTCCAGAAAATTGATGAGGATAATTGCTAAATCTTTTCTCTGCTTCTTTTATACCCACCTCTTTTAATAGATTGATCGCTTTATTTTTTGCTTCATCTATATTTATATTTAAATGAGTTTGTATTGTTTCAATGAGCTGTTCTCCAACGGTAAGAATTGGATTTAAAGAAGTTTGTGGATCTTGAAATATCAGTCCTATTTTTTTTCCTCTGTATTGAACGATAGTTTCTTGATTTTCACTTATATTTGTTTCACCCATAAATATTGATCCATTTGAAATTTTACCTGGTTCATCAATCAAATTTACTATAGCGTTAGCAACAGTACTTTTACCCGACCCAGACTCCCCAACTAATCCAACTATTTCACCTTTATTAATATCTATATTTATATTTTTGGCTGCATTAACTGTTTCTTTCCTCATTTTGTAGTCAATGCTTAAATTATTAATTTTTAAAAAGGTCATTTTTTAAGCTTTGGATTAAGCGTGTCTCTCATCCAATCTCCTAGTAAATTAATTGAAAATGCAAGGATAACTAAAAATATTGCTGGAAAAAAAGTTATCCACCACTCACCTGAAAATAAAAAGTCATTTCCTAATCTAATTAATGTGCCTAATGATGGTGTTGTTGGAGGAACTCCTACTCCTAAAAAACTCAATGTTGACTCGGCTATTATTGCAAGTGCCAGACCAATAGTTCCTATAACTAAAACAGGTCTCATAATATTTGGCAAAATATGTTTAAACATTATCAGTAAATTCGAAACTCCTATAATAGATGAAGCTGAAACATAATCTTTATTTTTTTCTACTAAAGTTGCTGCACGAGAAACTCTTGCAAATTGAGGCCACTCTGAAATTCCTATAGCAAAAATTAAAACATAAATTGCCATCTCATCGTGCATTTCTCTTGAAATGATACCCCTTGCAATTCCATCTACTAATAGAGCCATCAATATACTTGGTACAGTTAACTGAACATCGGTTAATCTCATAACTATCATTTCATATTTTCCACCAAAGTATCCTGCGGTTAGACCTAGTGAGACACCAAGAATTAGACTAAAAATAATTGCTGAAAATCCAACTATTAATGAAATTCGTGAACCATAAAGTATAGTAGAGAGCATATCTCTTCCTTGTCCATCTGTGCCTAAAATAAACTTTGCCATACCCTCGTCTGTCCATGATGGAGGTGTGAATGCTTCCATTAATGATAGTGATGCTGGATCAAATGGATTATGTGGGGTAACAAATTCAACAAAAAATGAGCAGAAGAAAATTATTAATAGTATTATCGAAGACACAATTGCTGTTGGGGATTTTATAAAACTAAAGTAAATATCACTATCCTTGAATTTTTCCCAAGAATTTAATGTTCTATTATCCACTAGTAACATCTCCTTTAACTCTTATTCTTGGATCAATAAAATAATATAAAATATCAACTATAAAATTTATCATCACAAAAACAAAAGCTATAAAAACCAAATAAGCTGACATTATCGGAATATCTACAAATTGGACTGCTTGAATAAAAAGAAAGCCCATGCCAGGCCATTGAAATACTGTTTCAGTGATAATTGAAAAAGCCACTAAAGTTCCAATATTTATTCCAGCAATAGTAATTACAGGAATTAATCCATTTTTTAATGCATGTTTATAATTTATGCTTTTTTCACTTATTCCCCTTGCTCTTGCAAATTTTATATAATCAGTTTGTAATATTTCCATCATCTCAGCTCTTACCAATCTAATAATATAAGTCATTTGAAAAAGACTTAACGTTACAGATGGTAGAATGATTGCTTTTAATCCTGAAATTGTTAGAAGTCCTGTTGACCAAAAACCTAGATCTATCACCTCTCCTCTTCCAAAAGAAGGAAGCACTCCTAATATCACTGCAAAAAGATAAATAAATAGTATTCCAATCACAAATGTTGGAAGAGATACTCCTAGAAGAGATACAGCTAATATAAAGTCACTCAAAAAACCTTTTCTGTTAATACCCGTATAAACCCCTAATAAAGTACCAGAAACTAATGCAATTAATGCAGAAATTAGAACTAGCTCAATAGTTGCTGGCAGTCTTTCAATTATTAATTCTGAAACCGGTCTTCTAAGTTGGTATGAAATTCCAAACTCTCCCTTAGAAGCGTTAACTACGAATCTTGAAAATTGAACATGTATAGGGTCGGTTAATCCAAGGGTTTCTCTTAATTCAGCCCTTTCTTCATCTGAAGTTTCCTCACCAACCATGTTGTTAATTGGATCTCCTACAAAATTAAATAAGGAAAATGAAACAAATGATACGACGAGCATCACTATTACTGATTGAATCAGACGTTTGAAAAAATAATTTATCAATTTAAGAAATTTTTATAATTACAAGCCCTTTACTTAAGTAAAGGGCTTGTAAAAAAAGTTATTTATTTAAAACTTGCAAAACGGAATAATGGTTCATTATTTGGTCTAATTGGAACATCTACATTTTTTTTAGTTGCCCAAGATATTACTTGGTGATGTAGAGGAAGATATGAAATATCATCTTTTACAATTTTCCAAGCATTTGCAATAGCAGCGTTTCTTTTATCCAAGTCAACTTCGCCTTCCATAACTCTAATTGCAGCGTCAACTTCGCTGTTACTAAAGTTTACTTTATTCCAGCTAGCGCCAGATTCATATAAGTAATGGAATACGTAGTGACTGTCTAAAGTTGGAACTCCCCAACCTAACATATAGAAATCACCTTTATCTTCTTTTAATTCCTTAAAGTGCTTACTTTTTGTTTGAGCAAATAAATTAACATTGACGCCGATTTTACCTAACATACCAACTACAGCTGTACAAATTGCTTCGTCATTAACATATCTATCATTAGGGCATCTTAATTCAACATCAAAACCTTTAGGATATCCTGCATCTGCTAATAATTTTTTAGCTGCATCAACATCATAAGGTAATCTTTTATCTAACTCTTTTGTATATCCATTTACACCAGGAAAAGTTATAATTCCTGCAGGCTCACTAAGACCTCTCATGACTTTTTTCTTTATCGCCTCAATATCTATTGCTTGGTAAAGAGCTTGCCTTACTTCTTTTTTCTTAAATGGATTGTCTCCAGTATTTCCAGATCTTAGTTTATCTGCTGCTTGGTCCATACCTAAAAAGATTGTACGCATTTGAGCAGTGCTAACTACTTCATGGTCTGAAGAATTTCCAATTCTAGCTAAGTCTTGGACTGGTGCATCAGTAACTAAATCAACTTCACCAGATAATAATGCTGCAACTCTTGTAGCTGAGTTTTTTATTGGTAATAAGTGTATTTCAGTAACACTATTATCTTTCATTGAACCCCACCAATTACTATTTCTCTCAAATACTGTCTTTGTATTTGGCTCTCTTAAAGTAATTTTGAATGGTCCAGTTCCCATTGCATTAGTCGCTGAGAATGTTTCTTCTCCACCATCCCAGTTTTGTGACACTGTAGCTCCAAAATCAATAGACCATTTTTTAGACATTATAAATATATTTGATAACTGGTTTAAAAGAATTGGATTAGGTTTACTGGTACTAATCTGTACAGTGTAATTATCAATTTCTTTTACATCTGAAATTGTACTTATGTACTCTTTAAAATCTGATGTAGGTTGTTTTGCTCTTAATATACTAAATACAACATCTTTCGCTGTCATATTACTACCATCAGAAAATTTTACGTCTTTTCTTAAATTAAAGATCCATGTATTTGGATCTGTTGTTTTCCAATCGGTAGCAAGTTGAGGTTCAATACTCATATCTAAACCTCTTGTTACAAGCGCCTCATAAACTTGTCTTGAAACTTGAGTAGTAGGACCTTCATTTTGTGCATGAGGATCCAAAGTTAAACTATCACCCTGCATAGACCATTTAATTGTTTTTGCGTATGAATTTGTTGATACAAAAACAAATAAAATTGCAAAGAAAATTTTAATAAAATTTTTAAATTTCATTTTTCCTCCTAATTATTACAAATAAAATTAAACCTGATTAATGGGATAACTACAAGTGCAAAATAATTGCTTTAGTAGTTAAGAATGATCTCATTTTTGAACTTGGTATACAAAATTTTTGAATAATTATTCATATTTTGCATATTTTTTTTTGCCTCATAATCAAACTTTTCGAGCGCTCCTTCACCTAATTGCTTTTCCAAAGCCATTTTATACTCTGGTACACACCCCCAATCATTTACGGTTGTATCCTTTATTTCAATATGAAATTGGATACCATAAGCATGATTTTTGTACCTAAATATTTGATATTTCGTTTCCTCCGATGATGCAATATGTGTAACATCATCGATATTTTCTAAATTTTGAACCTCATAAGAATGCCATTGTAATGATGTTAACTTTTTTGGAAATTCTGAAAAAAGAGTATCGTTTTCTTTTTTTTCGGAGAAATTTATATTTAACATTCCTATTTCGGGATTTTTTGTTCTAACAACACTTCCGCCTATTACTTCTCCAAGTAATTGACACCCAAGACAAAAGCCTAAATAAGGTTTTTCTAAATTAACAACAAATTCTTTAATTTTATTTTTTTCTTCAACTAACCATGGATATTCTTGCTCCATCCATGTATCCATTGGGCCTCCCATACAAAACATTGCATCAAATTTATTTAGATCATTTGGTATTTTCTCTCCTTCATCTAGTTCAATCGTGGTTAAGTTTACCCCATCTTTAATCATCAAATCTTTTATATGACCGGGATCTTCAATTTTAATGTGTTGAAGAACAATAATTTCCATCTTTAGGCTATTGGTTTTAATAAACTTTGAATTTTAATGTGAATATTTTTATTTGATGATGCAAGAATATTGCCTGCATATTTTGCGTCTCTATTATCAATTGTTGAAACAATTCCACCTGATGCTTTGATAATTGGTATTAAGGGATGAATATCCCAAATTTTATTACTGCATTGAAATACAACATCAAGCTTACCTTCACAAACCTGTGCGTAAGACAATGCATCGGAACAAGGAAATTGCATTAAATTTAAAAATTTAGTAATTTTTTTTTGTTTATTTAATGAAATAGCTCCATGTAATCCTGCTGCTAATTTTAAATCTTTATATTTTACTTTTTTATTTGCATTAATTTTTTTTCTTTTATTATTCTCAACCACATATGCAACTTTATCAGATTGGTTGTAATAATATTTTTTAAGTATTGGAAAATTAGCTAATCCAAATATTGGATTGCCTTTATAATTTAATGAAATTAAATTACTCCACGTTGGACTTCCAATTACGAATGATCGTGTTCCATCAATTGGATCAATAACCCATGAAAAATCGCTTTTTGATTTTTTATATCCGTATTCTTCACCAATAATTTCATGATCTGGAAACTTTTTATTTATTTTAAATCTAATGAACTTCTCAAATGCTCTATCTGCTGTAGTAACTGGATCATAT
>CACAZG010000014.1 GCA_902536975.1 uncultured Pelagibacteraceae bacterium | reverse complement strand
TAATAAATTTTGTGAAATAATTAATTTAATTTCGAGCAAATGCTTTGTTCCATTAACAGCAGGTGGCAATTTAAATGATATAAATGAAGTTAAAAACTATTTTGAAAATGGAGCTGATAAAATTTTTTTAAATAACGCATTTCATAATAATTCTCAACTGTGTAAAGAAATTATCTCTATTTATGGAAAACAATCACTCATAGCTGGAATTGACATTAAAAAAAAAAACAATGAATATTTTATATGTAAAGATCACGCTCAAATAACTACAGATATAAAACTAAAAGATTGGATTAAATTTATATTAAATGAGATAGGTGCTGGAGAAGTTTTGGTCCAGTCTATTGATAGAGATGGAACGGCAAATGGACTAGAATTGGATAACGATTTTTTAGAAAATTTTACTAATTTAAATGTTCCATTAATTATTATGGGTGGAGCAGGTAAATTTGAGCATTTTATTGAAGCTTTAAATAAAGAAGGTGTGGATGCTATTTCAACAGCAAATCTTTTAAATTTTATAGGAGATAGTTTTGTGAAAATTAAACAAAATTTGATAAAACAAAAAATTCAGACAGTAGAGTGGAATATGAATGAAATGAAAGATCTGAAGGGTATAAACAAATGAGATTTTTGATAGTCGGGTATGGAAGCATTGGAAAAAGGCACGCAATTAATCTTTCTAATATTTATAAAAAATCTGATATTTTTATTCTCTCAAGAAAAAAAAACATCATAAAAAAAAAAAAAGACAATAATTTTAAATTTTTAAACATTCAAGATATTAAAAAATTGTCTAGAGAAACTTTTGATGCAATTTTAATCTGCTCAGGAGCAAATGAACATATTTCACTTATTAATAAATTTTTTAATAGTACAAATAAAATATTTGTTGAAAAACCATTATCGAATAGTGCCAAAAACGTATCCCAAGTTTTGTCGAAAATTAAAAAAAATAAAAAAACCTTCTTAGTTGGTTATAATTTATTGTTTACCAAATCTTTAATTAAATTAAAAAAAATAATTGAAAATAAAAAAGATAAAATTTTAAAAGTGAGTGTAAGAAGTGGGTATGATCTCAGAAAATGGAGAAATATAAATTATGAAAAAACAGTTTCAGCAAGTAAAAGAAAAGGTGGAGGAGTACTTTTAGAATTAAGTCATGAAATTAATAATTTAATTTGGTTATTTGGTAAACCTTTATGGGTTTCAGCGCATATAAGCAAAATAAGTAATTTAAAAATAAACACTGAGGATAATGTGTTCATGATTATAGGATTTAAAGATACAATTGCAAATTTAAATTTAGATTTTATAAGTAAAAACTATGAGAGATCTATGACATTTTATTACAAAGAAAGTACTTTAAAATGGACATATTTAACCAACTCAATAGAAAAGCTCTCAAAAAATTCTAAAAAAATGAATTTTGTTTTTAAAGGTAAGAAAAATCTTAACAACTCATATATAGACGAAATCAAATTTTTTTTAAAAAACACGGACTTAAATAAATTTAATGAGTTATCAAATATTTCATTTCATACCCTGAGATTAATAGAATGTGCAAGATATTCTCATCAAAAAAAATCTGTAAAAGTTTATATATGAAAGATTTTGTAATACTTATTTGTGCAAGAGGTAAATCAAAGGGAATTAAAAAAAAAAATTTAAAAAAAATTAATGGTATTTCCCTGGTGGGACATTCAGTTAAAATAGCAAAAAAAATAAAAAATTCTTCAAAAATAATTTTATCAACTGATTCAGATTTAATAAAAAAAGAAGGTTTAAAACATGGTGCTGAAGTTCCTTTTATAAGACCTACATACTTATCAGGTGATAAAACACCAGAGGTAAATGTTTGGAAACATGCTTTAGATTTCTTACAAAATAAAGAGAATATTTATCCAAATTTTATTGTCATTTTACCTCCTACCTCTCCATTAAGAAGTAAAATAGACATTGAAAAATGTATAAATTTATTTTTGAGAAAAAATTATGACTTAGTAGTTACAGGATCAGACTCAAATAGAAGTCCATATTTCAATATGTTGGAAAATAAAAAAGGAAAGTTATCTTTAATTAAAAAAGGAAAAGTTTTTAGGAGACAAGATACACCTCAAACCTATGATTTAACAACTGTATGTTACGTTATATCAACTAAATATTTAAAAAAATTAAAAAATTTACTTGAAGGAAAAATTGGATTAATTAATATACCAAAGATAAGATCAATAGATATAGACGACGAAATTGATTTATTTATAGCAAGAAAACTATTCAAATTAAGAAATAAAATTGAAAAATAAATTCATATTAATAACCGGAGCAAATGGTTTTATTGGGTCAATGTTAGCAGAAGAATTATCAAAATTAGGATTAAACTTGATCTTAACTGATAAAGACAAAAGCAATATAAAAAAAAATATCTTGAAAAAAAGTTTATTTATCAAATGCGATTTATCATCAAAAATACAAACTCGAAACTTGATCCAAAAATTAAAAAAAAAAATAACTAAACTTGATGTTATTATAAATAATGCTGCAGCAACAGGTGATGTTTTAAAATCAGAACCACAGTGGGAGAAAGTTTTTAGAATAAATTTGTTTTCAGTCTTTGAAATATTTAAAGGTCTTGAAAAAAAATTACTTAAATCAAATAGACCTTCTATTATTAATATTGCTTCAATATATGGAAGTAACTTACCAAACTTTGATATTTATAAAAATACAAAAATATTTAATCCTCCAGAATATTCTTCATCTAAAGCTGCATTGATATACTTGACAAAATGGATGGCAAAAAAATATAAAAAAATAAGGATTAATTCTATTTCTCCAGGGGGAGTATTTAGAAAACAAAATAAAAAGTTTGTGAATAAATACATAAAAAAAACAAATCTAAATAGAATGGCTAATGAAAAAGATATAATTAATTTAATAATTTTCTTAATTTCTGATGACTCAATTTATATAAACGGACAAAATATTGTTTTGGATAGTGGTTTTACGTTATAAATAAGTAATGATTGGTATAGTAATAGGTTCATCTAGAATTGCCACTATTCACTTAAGAGCCTTAATTAAAAAAAAATTATCAAAAATATATTCTGTTAGTAGATCAAAAAAAAAATCAATTAATTTTATAAAAAAAAATAATTTTGAAAAATTTGGGGTTATACCTTCTGATTATGAAATTTTAAAAACTAAAAAGAAAAAATTTATCTGTGTTTGTGTTAATACTAAATATCATTATGAATGTATTAAAAAAATTTATTCAAAAGGTTCAATTACAATCGTAGAAAAACCAATAATTTCAGGATTAAAATATAAAAATAATTATCTAAATATACTAAGTGAAATTTACTCCAAACATAAAAAAATATTAGTTTGTTATCCTATGTTTTATTTAGCTAAAAGTTTTAAGAAAAATTTTAAAATAGACAAAAATATATATAAAATTAATATTTACTACCAAACAAATGGTAATCATACATATGGTGATATAGGAGAGGATCTTTTACCCCACGCTATAAGTCTGATTGTAGGTTTTGGAAAAAATTCTCAGATGAAAGTTAAACCAAATAATTTTACTTGTTTGGTCTCCAAAAACTCATGGAGAGGTTCTTTTTATATTAATGAAACAAAAATAAATCTTAATTTTAAGGAAAATAAAAAATTAAATAAATCAAAATTTTATTTTAAAATAAATGATAAAGTTGTACTTAGGCCTACAAAAATAATTAATGGTAAATTTATTAATTATTTAAGTTATAAGAATAAATTAGTAGAAATATCAAACCCAATGGATGATTGCTTGAAGTATTATTTAAACAATACAAATAATAAAAAAATTTTCGAGTTTAATAAAAAATTTACGTACTATTTAATGAAAATAAATCAAAATTTTATTATTTAAAATTAAATTTCTTATTCTCAGTTAAATTCTAATAGATTTTTATTTTTTAATATATATTTACTCTCACAAAACTCTAATAATTCTAAATTATGACTAATAATTACTATGGTCATTTTTTTCTTTAATTTTTTCATTATCTCTCCAAACATAAGTAAATTATTCTTATCAAGTGAACTTGTTGGTTCATCCAAAATTAAAATTTTTGGATTTCTGTATAAAGCTCTAGCTATATTGAGTCTCTGCAGTTGTCCTCCAGAGATTTTTAAAGCATTATTTCCAATATTTGATTTTAAAGACAAAGTCTTATTTAAAATTAATTTTGTTAGTAATGAATTTTTAAGACAAAATTTTAAATTTTGATAATTAATTTTTTTGTCAAAAAAAGTAATATTATCAATTACTGAGGCATCTAAAGATAAAAAGTTTTGTGGAACAAAAGATATTTTATTTTGTATAGAGTAACTATTTTTGTGAATATCTTTACCATCCACTATTATTTGTCCTTTAGTAGGCTCCAAAAGACCCATAATTAAATTTGTAATAGTTGTTTTTCCTGATCCACTTTCTCCACATATTCCAATTATTTCATTTTTTTTAATTTTTAAATTGATATTTTCTAAAATGTAGGAATTTTCATTTTCAAAATTGTGATAAATATTTTTAAGTTCTATATTTTTAGTAAAGTCTATATTCGTTTTTTTTTTTACCACTTCTTCATAATTTAAAAATTCTATAATTTTATCAGCGGAAGCAATACCGAAACGGTATCTTTGAGCAAAAGTTGAAATTCTGTTTAAAATTGGCATTAATTTAAATATAGCTGCACCAAATATACCCGCAGTTATAAGTCCAGCATCCCCAGGTTCATTTAATATTAAAATATAAAAAAATATTATTACTAGTATAACCCCAACTATTTCAATTGTATGTCTTCCTAAATCTTGTAAACTATTATGTGTAGCTGAAACTTTAACATAACCCAAAGATAAGTTGCCATATCTATCTTTTAGTTTGTCACTCCAATTGTATAGAATCATTTCTTTTATTCCTTGCAAACTTTCATTTAGGTTCAATAATATTTGTCTTTCGAATTTTTGCCTTTTTAAACCAAGGTTGTATGAAAATCTTTTTGTTAGATAAACTAATAATGGAAAAAAAATAGCTCCTAACAAAACAATTGTTAAAAAGATATTAGGGTTAAAAAAAACTAAAAAAATAACAATAGATAAAAAAAAAAATAATTCTGCGATTATAAATAAAAACCCATAAAGGCCATTAGATGAAAAATTAGCAGTTTCATTTATCATCAAGTTTATAAAATAAGATTTATTATTTCCCGTATGCCAGTAGTATTTTTTTGATAAGTATATTTTTAAAAGTTTTTGACTAATTAATCTGCTAGCAGAATATATAAATAAATTTATTTTTAGACTTAAGTAAACTAAAAATATATATCGTAAAAAAAAAATAAAGAAAAATAACGAAATAAAAACAAGCATAAAATTATCGTCATTTATCCAAGGAAAATATTTTTCTAAGTATTCATTCAAAAAAAAATCTGATTGATCATCTAAGAATAGTGATAAAATTGGGATTATTGCACCTAAACTAAGCATTTCAAAAATAGATCCAGCAAATACTAAAAAAATTATAAAATAAATTGAAAATTTATTTGAGCCAGCAATTAATGTTAAAATTTTTTTGATCATGTTATTTTTAAAAAAAAATTAATTTAATTTAACTTTTCTTAACACATTTAAAACAGCATTAAAATTTAGTAAAATTAAACTAATGAAAAATACGATTAAAAATATGCTTGGATATAGTAAGTTTTTGGAATACTTTTCATTTATTTCAGTTTTGAGTTCTATTATTTCTAATAAATTTATATTTATAAGGTTATCCGCAATTGCTGACATTGATGGTTTATTAATTTCATCCAGAATAGATAAAATTTTAAAAGCAAGTGCATATTCTAATGATTTTGAAAAATTATAATCATTATTTATTTCATCAATTTGACGCTCTTTAAATTCTTCTTCAACTTTAGTTTTTATAGTTGCAAAATTTTCTAATAGATTTATTAATAAATTATTCGAACTTAATTGACGATTCATAACGTCACCAAATTTAAAATCAAGCATGCTTTTAATATATTTTTTTTGATAAATCTCATAATCATTTAAGTATCCTTCAATATATTTTGTACATTTGATCATTTGTTCTTTGTTTTCTGAAATCATTTCAATATTAACTTTATAATCTCCACCAACGATTATTATAGAGGGTCTATTTTTATACATGCTAACTGCATTACACGGATTAGTATTTTTAAGTATCTCATCATTTATAGAAATTAAAAACCTAGCAAAATTAAATTCATAATTGGCTATAAAAGTTAACATGTCGTAATCTTCCTGAAATCCAAGTGCTAGAGGAGTTCCAATTGTTATCGAAGTTCTGTAAATTTTTTCAGAATTTTTTACCATGGGGGTCCCAAAATAAGATATTAATATTCCGAGTAACAAAGAAAAAATTACTTTTTTAAAAGAAACTTTCATGAATTATATGGTGCTTTCAATAGATATCTCTCTTTATTTTATTTAAAAATTAATTTTTTATTATAAAAATGAATTAAAATCTATCATATATGTTTGATTTATATAACTTTCAATTTTATTCAATAAGTCGTCATTTTGAGCCAGCTTTCCTGACAACACTAATTCTAGACTTGGCAAATTACTTATTGGTTCTATCTATATTTTTTTTTTTATTTAAAAATAATAAAATAACAATTAATTTATTTATTTTAATTATTTTCTTATTGGCTACTCCATTTTTTTTTAATGGATTTTTATTTGACTGGACTTTTTTCCCTGATCAAAGCAAATATGTAAATCATACTAGAAATTTAAGAACAGAAATATTCACTAATACATCTTGTATGAGTTATATATCTCAAGAATACTATTGTAACAGTCCCAGTAACAATAAAATAACTAGTGTTGGCTATTTTTATGCTTTATCGCCTATTATAAGTTTTGAAACATTTAAAAGTTTAGCATTTTGGAATAGAGGTATATTTTTATTAACATTGGTATATTTCATTAATAAAAATATATTGAAAAAAAACTTATTATTATTATTTCTTTTTTTTCCATCACTTATTTTGTTTACTTCACTTTCTTTGAGAGAGTCCCCAATAATAGTATTAATGCTTTTGTATATTTATTTTTTTTATAATAAAAAATATTTTTTATGTTTTATATGTATAGCTTTATTATATACCACTAAAGCTCAAAACGTTTTAATCTTGCTATTTGCAAGTTATGTAATTTATATTCTCGAGGGAACTAAATTTAAGACTAATTTTTTCTTGATATCATTAATAGTTATTACTCCTATTCTCATATTTTTTTTTCAGGATATATTTATTTTGGCAAATGGATTTAGAAAAGGGTTGTTTGCTGAGGAGTTTGGACAATATAAAAGTGTATCCTCTGGATATGTGTACGATTTAAATTATTCTATAAATAATTTTAATTTAAATACATATAAAATAATTTTTTTAAGTTTTTTTGAATTTTTAATTTCACCAATGAAAAATCTATCTTCTAGTTTCAAAATTTTATTAGTTTTCGAAAATATCGTATTGTACGCATTTATAATTAGAGCATTTTTTAAGGCTTATAAAATTGATAAGAAAGTATTCTACTCGTGGATTATAATATCAATATTTGGACTATGGATGTACTCAATATTTTTATTTAATGATGCGCAAATACATAGATATAAAACTCCAGTTATTTTTTTTATAATTTTGGGCTTATCCCTAGGTTTACAAAAAAGAAAAATAAATCAATAATGATAATATTTCATTTAATTACTAGTCTAGATAAAGGTGCAGTTGAAACTCATCACTATTCTTTAATAAAAAAAAAAATTGAAAATAAATTCACAGTTGATGTTTTTAATCTTCGAGTAAATGATTATTGGAAAAAATATTTAAATAAATTAGGTGTTAAGGTTTATAATTTAAATGTTAAAAAAAATTATGATTTAATTACATTATTAAAAGGTTTTAATGTCTTAAAACGTAATTATAAAATTCAAACATATAAGATTAAAAATCGAATAACAGAGATGTTTCAATCCATCTTTAAGAATGCTAGTAATAATAATTTTTTTACAAAAAATAAAAAATTAACCCATAAACTTATGAAAAATAATAGGTATTTAGTCTAAATGGATTACTTTTATTTAACAAAGCACCTTAAATTATTAGATTTAAATTTCAGAAGGAAATTTTTTTTAATTATTTTTTTAATGATAATTGGTGCCTTGCTTGAAATGTTTAGTATTGGAATGCTTATTCCATTTGTCTCTCTTATAGTTGATACTGATAATCAATTTACAGAGTTATTTAAAAATTTTTTAAATTTTACAAATCCAAATATTTCAGAGGATAAATTTTTAATAATAAGTTTTATTTTTTTCTTAATTTTATTTTTTTTTAAATTCACCTATATGGTAATTTTTATATATTTTAAAAACGTATTTATTATGAAAGTTAGGGATAATTTATCTACAAAAATGTATACTAATTATTTGTATAAACCTTACAGTTTTTATCAAAATGAAAATTCATCTAAACTTTTGTTAAATTGCAAAAGCGAAGTCGATAACTATTCTCTTAATGTATTAAATGGATGTTTAGAATTATTTACAGAGTTATTCGTTATAATTGGATTATTTATACTTGTTATTATTGTAAGTCCGAAATTATTCATTTTGATAAGTGTCATTGGTTTGGTCTTTTTTCTTTCTTATCAAAAATTATTAAAAAAAAGAACGATAATTTGGGGACAGGAAAGGTTTAATTCAGACAAAGATGTTAATAAGAACCTAATTCAATCCTTTGGTTCAATAAAAGAAATTATTATTAATTCTAAACAAAATTTTTTTATTAAGAAACTCAAAACCTTCTTAAGATTGAATAGTGTGGTTTCCGTTCGTCAATTGACTTTTGTAGAGGTTCCTCGTTATTTTATGGAGTTCATTGCAATATTTTTTTTTATATGTTTCATAATTTATCTTTATTTTTCGAAACAGGATATACTGCCTTACTTACCTACTTTAGGTCTTTATGCAGCAGTGGCATTTAAATTATTGCCAGCCATAAATAGAATATTATCAAGCTTACAAAGAGTTAGATATTCTAACGTATCAGTAGACATTATTTATAATCATATTTTTAATAAGAACATTGATATTAAAAGTAATGAATTCATTAGTCATAAAAATTCTTTTAAAGAATTTAGTAAAATAAACTTAGAAAATGTTACATACAAATATCCAGCTAGTGAAAAATATATTTTTCAAAACATTAATTTAGAGATAAATAAAAACGATATTGTTGGAATAATGGGAGAGTCTGGAGTTGGTAAAAGTACATTGTTAAACTTAATTACAACTTTGGAACAAGACTATTCAGGAAGAATATTAGTAGATGATAAAGACCTTAAAAATATTAGTTATGACTGGAAGAAGTTGATAGGTTTTGTGCCTCAAAATCCATATATATTAGATGATACTGTTGAAAAAAACGTTGCCTTCGGATTTGAGGAAGAGGAGATTAATCATGAACTAAAAATTGAAGTTATGAAAACTTGCGAGCTTCATGAATACATAGAAACTTTACCCAATAATTATAAAACTCAAATGGGTGAAAGAGGAATTAAATTTTCTGGAGGTCAGCTTCAGAGATTGTCAATCGCAAGAGCTTTATATAAAAAACCAAAAATATTAATATTAGACGAGGCTACAAATGCTCTAGATTTGGAGAATGAAAAAAAAATTATAAAACAACTATCTTTAAGTCCATATGATCTAACTTTTCTATTGGTAAGTCATAAAACTACTTTACTGGACTTTTCAACGAAGGTATATAAATTGGAAAATAACAAACTTGATATTATTTATGACAGAAGAAAATAAATCTTTTAGTATAAAAAAAAATTTTCAAATATTTAAAAATATATGGAAATTTTCATTGTCTTTAGAAAAAAGAATTAAACTTTAATATATTCTAAATGAAAAAGATTTTAATAACTGGGTCTGCTGGATTTATAGGTATGCATATTTCAAAATACTTATCGGAAAAAGATAAAGTATTAGGCATTGATAATATTAATAGTTATTATGATAAAAGCCTAAAAGTTGCGCGAATTAATAATTTAAAAAAAAATAAAAATTTTACATTTGTTAAATGTGATTTAAACCAAAAAAAAAAACTTGAAAATTTAATAAAAAAATTCAAACCAGATATTGTATTGAACTTAGCGGCTCAAGCTGGTGTGAGATATTCTATTAAAAATCCAGATGCATATATAAAATCAAATATACTTGGATTTCAAAATTTAATCGAATTATGTGGAAAATATAAGGTAAAAAATTTTTTGTATGCTAGTAGTTCAAGTGTTTATGGATTGAATAATAATAAGCTCAATCAGGAAGTTGATGAAACTGATCAACCACTAAGTCTTTATGCAGCAACAAAAAAATCGAATGAAAATATTGCACATGTTTATAGTTATATATATGGGATTAAAACTACTGGATTAAGATTTTTTACCGTGTACGGCCCATGGGGTAGACCTGACATGGCTTTATTTAAATTTGTACAAAATATAATAAAAAATAAAAAAATTACTGTTTTTAATGGTGGAAAAATGAAAAGATCTTTTACTTATATAGATGATGTTACGCTTTCCTTAAAAAAAATTATTTTTAAAAAAAATAATCCGAACAAAAAACTTCATGATGTTTTAAATATTGGTGGAGATAAATCTGTAAGGCTAGATAGATTTATTTTGGAAATAGAGAGAAATTTAAAAACTAGAGCCAAAAAAAAATTTTTACCTGTCCAAATAGGGGACGTAAAAAATACATGTGCAGATACTACTAAATTAAAAAATTATATAGGTTATCAACCTAAAACACCAATAAATATTGGTATAAAGAAGTTTGTCAGTTGGTATAAAAATTTTTATCGAGTTAACTGACTAATCAATGAGGGTTATACATGTTATTAGCAGTTTAGATAAAGGTGGTGCTGAAAGTCAATTAGTTTACCTAATTCAAGAACAAATAAAACAGAATTTAGAAATTAATGTCTGTTACCTTAGAGGAAACTCTTATTGGGTGAAACTTTTAGAGTCTAAAAATGTAAAATGTCATTTTTTAGATTATTCAAAAACTTTAAATATATTTAGTTTGTTAAAGTCTATAATAAAGATGCTTCTAATTATTTCTAAGTTTAAACCTAATATTATACATGCACATTTAAATCCCTCAGAAATTTTAATGTTTTTTGTTTCATTGTTTTATAAAAAATATACCTACATAATATCCAAACATTTGGATAGCTTTATTATTTCTGGATCAGATAATAATAAATCAAATTTTTTTTATTCACTATTTGAAGATTTGATATTAATTAGATCAGATAAAATTATTTGTATTTCAAAATCTGTATTCAATTTTTTTAAAATAAATACATTTATTGCTCATAAAAAACTAAAACATATATATTATGGTATTGATTATAAAAATTACCAAAACCAAAATAATAGAAAATCTAAAATAACAGAATTTTATAAAAAATATAAAATAAGCAAAAAACTTTTTATTGTTGGTATTATTGCAAGACTTGTGCCGCAAAAAAATATTCCATTAATGCTTAAATCATACAAAACTTTTAAAGAAAAATACCATTTAAATTCTAAGTTAATAATAGTAGGGGATGGACATCTAAATAAAAAATTAAAAAAAGTCTCGAAAGATATGAAGATTTCAGATGAGATTATATGGATCAAATATTATGAAGATAACAAAATATTATTTGATATATTTGATGTGTTTTGTCTTACTTCAAATTATGAGGGTTTAGGTTTAGTTTTGTTAGAAGCTCTCAGCTCAGGTACGCCAATAATAACTGTTAATAGAAGTGCAATGCAGGAAATAATTAAAAATAATAAGAATGGTTTTCTAATAGAACCAAACGATTATGAAAGAATGGCTTATCTATTATTTATGGTATCTTTAAATAGCTCAAAAATAAAAATGATGAGCAAGAGCGGAAAAAAATTAGTTAAAAAAAAGTTTAATTTATCCACAATGGCTCATAAAGTGTTTAAGATATATAAAAATAATTATTAGATATGTATATATATGAGACTCCTGAGCTTCATGGCTATATTGCTGATTGAATTAAAGAGATATTATTATGAGAAAAAATAAATTAATTTTTTTTGTAAATCATGCTGCGTTTTTTGTTTCTCACAGACTTAATTTAGCTTTAAAAGCTGCTAAAGATGGCTATGAGGTTGAAATCTTATTGGGAAAAGCTGCAAGTAATATAGAAGAAAAAATAGCATTAAAAACACTTAAAGAGAATAACTTAAAGTACAAAAAACTCCCCTTTAAGTCATCTGAAGTAAACTTATTTAGAAATTTTTATGCTTTATTTGTTGCTTTTTTCTACATTAAAAAAAATAAACCTGACCTAATACATTTAATTTCTCCCAAGGCAATTCTACTAGGTGGTATCTTAGCAAGATATTTTCGAGTGAAGGGAATAGTATTATCTATTTCTGGTATGGGATATCTTTTTACAGACAATGAGAATTTATTAAATAAAATTTACAAATTAATCTATATGTTTTGCCTTAGTTATATTTTGAAACACAAAAATAAAAAAGTTATCGTTCAAAATAAAGATGATTACAGATTTTTTTTTAATAAATTTAAGCTTAACAAAAATGAGATAGTAAGAATTAGGGGATCTGGAGTAAATCTTGATAAGTTCAATAAAATTAATGTACGAAATAAATATAAACAAGTCCTTTTTGTTGGGCGTGTGATCAAAGAGAAAGGTGTGAAAGAGTTTATTGAGTCAGTCGAAATGTTGAACAAATTAAAAAAGTATAAATTTTGGAACTATTTAATTGTTGGAGAATTAAACTACGACAAGTCATCAAAGTTTCAAAAAAAAGACATAGAAAATTGGAAAAAAATAAAAAAACTAAAATTCTTAGGTTACAAGAGGGACATACATAAATATTATAAATTATCTTCTATTATATGCTTACCATCATACAGAGAGGGAATGCCAAAAGTTTTACTTGAGGCGGCAGCGTCTGGGCGCCCTGTAATAACAACAAATACTATAGGGTGCAAGGAGGCAATTATTAATTATAAGACAGGTGAGTTGTGCAGAGTAAAAGACTCATATTCTTTATTTAATTCTCTTTCAAAATTTATGGATAATAAAAATTTAAGAGAGTATTATGGAAGAAATGGAAGAATTTTAGCAAGAAAAGAATTTGATATAAAGAAAGTATCTAATCATCTTGTAAAAATATATAAAAATTTAAGCTCATGAGAAAACTGATATTAGTCGAATTAAATGAAATAAATTTTGATATCGTTTCTAAATATTCAAAAAAAATAAAATTTAAATTCTTTACAGAAAATTTTTTAAATAATTTAAAAACTACATCATCTGAAAAAGAATACTCTAAATTAGAGCCTTGGATTCAATGGGTTTCTGCTCATACCGGAAAGTCAGCAAGCGAGCACAAAGTATTTAGACTTGGTGATATTGGACAATATAATGAAAAACAAATATTTGAAATAGTTGAAGATTTAGGATTTGATGTTGGAGCTATCTGTCCGATGAATACAAAAAATAGTATGAAAAATCCAAAGTATTTTTTCTCTGACCCTTGGACACAAAACGAGAAGTTGGGTGAGAACAAAAAACTTGAATATGCAATATCTAGTTTAGTAAATAATAACTCAAATAATAAAAACTCAATAATTAATTATTTTATTTTCATTTTTTATAGTATTAAAATTATGAGATTTAAAGTCTTTATCAGAGCTATAGGATTATTTTTTTTAAGTTTTTATAAAAAATGGAAAAGAGCACTTATACTTGATCTTTTCCTTCATGAATTACATTTAAAATTTATAAAAAAGTTTAAACCAGATTTTTCTACTGTATTTTTTAATTCAGGCGCACATATACAACATCATTATTTTTTTTTATCAAAGGAAATAAATAAAGAAAAACTTGAATTACCAAAAAAATATACAAATATTAAATATGATCCAATACTAGATATGTATTTATTTTATGATAAAATTTTATCTGATTATTCAAGTTTAAATTACAATGTAGTGATAGCCACTGGTCTTTCGCAAATACCGTATGATAGGGTAAAATATTATTATAGACCAATAGATCATAAAACTTTTCTATATAAATTAAATATTAAACCATGTGAAATTTATCCAAGAATGTCTCGAGATTTCTTAATTGAATTTGAATCAGAAAAAGATGCTTTAAATTGTGAAGAAACACTCAAATTGATAAATTATAAAAATAAATTTGATGTATTTTATTTTGAGAATAGAGGTAAGACTATTTTTATAACTTTCAAATATGACGATAAAATAGATAATAGTAGTTTTATATTTAATAGTGAAGGTAAAAAAATATTTCTTGATAAACTGGTTTCATTTGTTGCAATTAAAAATGGAATGCATTCTGAGAAAGGTTACTTAAGTTTGCCGTCGGAACTAGTGAAACACATGCCTAAAAATAATCATGTCAAAAATATATTTCAATTAATTTATAATTACTTCAGTAATATTTATGCAAAAAACTAAAATTTGTATAATCGGTTTAGGATATGTCGGATTACCCTTAGCTTTTGAATTCTCAAAAAAATACGAAGTTGTAGGATTTGATATTGATAATAATAAGATAAAAAATTTAAAAAAAAAGATAGATGTAACTGGAGAAATACGGAAAAATGAAATCAATAAATTAGACAACATTTTTTTTACATCAAAAATTTCAAATTGTGAAAACTGTAATATTTTTATTATTACTGTGCCTACACCCATATATAAAAATAAATTTCCAGATCTTAGTTTTTTGAGAAAAGCCTCCAAAATGGTAGGATTAATTTTAAAAAAAAATGATCTAGTAATTTATGAGTCAACTACATATCCTGGTTGTACTGAAGAAATTTGTGTCCCAATAATTGAGAAAAATTCAAAACTTTTATTAAATAAAGATTTTTCATGTGGATACTCACCAGAAAGAGTGAATCCAAGTGACAAAATTTATAAAATTCCTAACATAAATAAAATAGTTTCTGGCAGCTCATTTAAAGCAACAAATAAAATTTTTGAGCTTTATAAAAAAATTATTAAAGCTAAGGTAATTAAAGTTTCTTCTATTAAAGTCGCTGAGGCTGCAAAAGTGATAGAAAATACACAAAGAGACATAAATATTGCCTTTATGAACGAATTATTTTTAATTTTTGATAAAATGAAAATTAATACAAATGAAGTATTAAAAGCAGCATCTTCAAAATGGAATTTTATCAATTTTACACCTGGTCTTGTTGGTGGCCATTGTATAGGTGTGGATCCATATTATTTGAATTATAAAGCAAAAAAAATTGGAATTAAAACAAAAGTTATACCATCAGGAAGAAAAATAAATGACAATATGGGAAATTTTATTTCACGAAAAATTTTTAATCTTTTTAAAAAAAGAAATAAAGTTTTAAAGAAACCCAACATATTAATACTAGGTATTACTTTTAAAGAAGATTGTAATGATTTTCGAAATTCAAAAGTTTTTGATATAATAGCTAATTTAAAAAATAAGTCACAGAAAATTGATATTTATGATCCTGTTGTTAATAAAAATTATTTAAAATCGAAAACAAAATTAAATTTAGTAAATAAAAATAAACTTGAGAAATACGATATTATATTAGTAGCTGTAGGTCATAGAATATTTAAAAAAGAATCAAAATTTTTTATTAAAAAACTTAAAGCAAATGGATTTATCTATGATTTTAAAAATATATTTAAGAAGAATAAAAATATAATTTAACAATGATTTATAAATTTATAACAAAATTTTATACAAAATTTTCCACATATTATGAAAATCAAAGATTTTTCCAAATAGAAAAAAAAAATGATAATGAGAGTAATTTATCATCTGAGGGTTTCCAAATTTTGAAAAAAAAAAATTTAATTCAAAATCATAAATTTTTTTTTAATGTTAAGCAAAGCAACTCATACATGAATAAAATAATTGTTCCTAATAAACTTATTGATGAATTGATAAATACATATTTTGTTAAAAGCTTATTGTTTGAGGATATAACTAAATTAACAGGATTTAACTATAGTATTGATTTTTTCACAGCATATGAAACAATATATATTCCAAACAGCGACAAAGAAAATAACGTTTATGCTAATAAATGGCATTCTGATAAACCG